>NZ_JBNNJZ010000004.1:0-92315 GCF_050270335.1 Streptomyces sp. NPDC059900 | reverse complement strand
CTCCCGCACACTCTCCGACGCCCAGTCGAACTGGAGCACCTGAAGCCGCCGCTGCACGGCCTGCGCGGTGGCCACATCCCGCATCCACCCGGAGGTGAGGCCGAAGAACCGGTCGCACCCCACACACGCGGCCCCCGCGAGCAGCGACACGAACCCCCACGTGGCGACACCCGCCACCGCCCCCGCCAGATCGAGCAGCGGAAGCACCCCCGCGCCCACGGCCCCCACCGCCGCCCCGACCCGCGCAAGCCGCGCCCCGCGCCGCTTCCACGCCCGGTCGGACAAGTACCACTGCACGGTGTCGAGCGCCCCCTGCTCCACCCACCGGTACAGCTCGTCGAGCCGCCGAGCGGGCTCGCCCCAGTCGCCGAGCGGGAAGGCCCGCCCCGCCAGATCCCCGAGCCGGTCCCCGAACCGATCCCCGAGCCGATCGCCGTGCCCACCCGCTCCGGCACCCTGCCCCTCCCGGGGCACCCCCTCGGGTTGCATCTCCGGCTGGCTCACCAGCACTCCCTCTGCCTCTACGAGATCCCTGACTGTTCCCAGCGGCGGTACCCTGCGGTGCCCGCCCCGTGACAGCTGGTGATACAGCGACTCCCGTGACCAATGCGACCGATGCGACTGACGCGACTGAAGTCATGCGCAGCCCCAGTCCTACCGCCCAATGGGTGGCCGTGAGCCCGGATTCGCGGTATTTCCGCCCGGACGAGGCGCTTGATCAGGTATAGGAGGACGGCTGGTCTCACTCGAAAGAGTGCTGGGGCGACGGCTCCCCCGACCACGTAGGCTCGTTCCAGGTGGAAAATCCACCGTAAATACCTCCACAGACCGTCGAGACAGGAGCTGATCGTGATCCCCGGTGGTGGCCAGCCCGACATGCAGCAGTTGCTCCAGCAGGCCCAGAAGATGCAGCAGGACCTCGCGACCGCGCAGGAGGAGCTCGCGCGCACCGAGGTCGAAGGCCAGGCGGGCGGCGGCCTCGTCAAGGCGACGGTCACCGGCTCCGGCGAGCTGCGCGGCCTGGTGATCGACCCCAAGGCGGTGGACCCGGAGGACACCGAGACCCTCGCGGACCTGGTCGTCGCGGCGGTCCAGGCGGCGAACGAGAACGCGCAGGCGCTCCAGCAGCAGAAGCTGGGCCCGCTCGCGCAGGGCCTGGGCGGCGGAGGAATCCCCGGCCTCCCCTTCTAGCGGTCGTCCGGCCTTCCCTTCTAAGAGGGCCACCGGCCAACTACCGTACGTACCAAAGCGCGACACCCGACAAGAGCAGGACAGGAAAGGCACCCCGTGTACGAAGGCGTGGTTCAGGACCTCATCGACGAGTTGGGCAGGCTGCCCGGCGTCGGTCCCAAGAGCGCGCAGCGGATCGCCTTCCACATCCTTCAGGCGGAGCCGACGGACGTACGCCGCCTGGCGCACGCACTCCTCGAGGTGAAGGACAAGGTCCGCTTCTGCGCGACCTGCGGCAACGTCGCGCAGGAAGAGCTCTGCAACATCTGCCGCGACCCGCGCCGCGACCCGAGCGTCATCTGCGTCGTCGAGGAGCCCAAGGACGTCGTGGCGATCGAGCGTACGCGCGAGTTCCGGGGGAAATACCACGTACTGGGCGGAGCGATCAGCCCCATCGAGGGCGTCGGCCCGGACGACCTGCGGATACGAGAACTGCTCGCGCGCCTGGCGGACGGCACGGTCACCGAGCTGATCCTCGCCACGGACCCCAACCTGGAGGGGGAGGCCACAGCGACGTACCTCGCGCGCATGATCAAGCCCATGGGCCTGAAGGTCACCCGCCTGGCCAGCGGGCTCCCTGTCGGGGGAGATCTGGAATACGCGGACGAGGTCACCCTGGGCCGCGCCTTCGAGGGGAGACGACTCCTAGATGTCTGAGAAGCAGCCTGAGAAGTCCACGCAGTCGGAGCAGGAAGCGGTCATCGTCCCCGAGCCGATCGCCGCACCCGAACCGACGGTCCTCCTGCACGCCGACGCCGGCGATCCGGACTCCTTCGCGGTCCAGATCTCGGACCAGATCGAGAGCTTCATCGTCGCGGTGACGGAGGTGGCCAAGGGCGACGAGCCCGACTCGGCCATCCCCTTCCTCCTCCTCGAAGTCTCCCAACTGTGCCTCGCGGGCGGCCGTCTGGGCGCGCACGAGGACATCGTCCCCGAGGAGCGCTACGAGCCCGATCTCGGCCCGGAGCGCGACGTGGACGACCTGCGCGAACGCCTGGCCGCCATGCTGGAGCCGATCGACGTCTACTCCGAGGTCTTCGACCCGTACGAGCCGCGCAAGGCCCCGGTCGCCTGCCGCATCTCGGACGACCTGGCCGACGTGATCGCCGACCTCTCCCACGGCCTCGCGCACTACCGCGCGGGCCGCACGGTGGAAGCCCTCTGGTGGTGGCAGTTCTCGTACTTCTCGAACTGGGGCTCCACCGCTTCGGGCGCCCTGCGGGCCCTCCAGTCCCTGGTGGCCCACATCCGCCTGAACCAGCCCCTCGAGGACCTCAACGGCCTGGACACGGACGAGGACCTGGCCGAGGACGCGCTCGCCGAGGCGGCGGGCAAGGTCATGGCCGAGGAGATCGCCGGACCCCTGGGCCTTCGCTCGGTGCAGTAATCGCCCCGTCCGCCCGGCCCGGGCCCGACTGCCCGGGCCGGTGCGGTGCGGTGCGGTGCAAGGCCCAGGCGGGGTCAGGCCTTCCCGCCAGCGCCTCCCGTGCCGCCTGCGCCGCTCCCGTGGGCCGGCCGCAGCTTCTGCCACAGGGATGATGCGGTGCTGATCCAGGCCCAGATGCCGGCGATCAGTACGGCGACCTTGGCCCAGAACCACGCTGACGCGGGCTCCGGGTCGCCGAACAGGTAGAAGCCCCACCAGAGAAGCCCCGCGGTGAACAGGGCGGTGGGCACCAACTCGGCCCGCGCCGCACGCCGTGCCTTCTGCGGGCCTTCGCTGAGCCGCAGTGCGTAGACCTCGACGTCCCCGAACTCGTCCGCGGCGTGCCCGCCCGAAGCGGCGAGATGGTCCCGCGCCTCGGCCACGCACCGCGCGGCGTCCCCCGCGGACACCCCGTGCCGCCCCCGCAGCAACGCGGAGAGCCGGTTCAGCCAGGCATCGTCGTCGTTCCGTATCGCCCCGGAAGCCTCGGTCGCTCCTCCGCGGAACCACCGCCCCGCGCGCTCGGGGGACAGCCACCACCCCAGCATCCCCAGCAGCACGGCGGCAACGAACAACGAGGGTGCCGGGACGCTCACTTGGGGCCCTCGGGGTATGGCGGTGAACCCCGCGGCGCAGGCGAGGACGAGCAGTGCGGCGCAGGCCATGGCGACCCGACCGGCGCGAAGCCGCCCCGCGGCCCGCAGCTCGGGAATGGCGCCGGTCACGAGCACGACGAGCGCGGTGAGCAGCAGACCGGAGCCACCCGTGGACCAGCCGACGTCGATCCAGAGGCCACCGCTCACCCACAACACGAGGCCGAACAGGAAGACTTGCCCGGCGGCCAGCAGCAACGAGCTGGTGAACCGGTCGCCCGCGGCGAAGCCTTCGATGTCGACGGAGCTGCGATGCGCCTCGTCGATCCGCTCGGCGGCGACGGTCCCGGCATACGCGCCGGGATCGCCGAAGACTTCCCGGATGGATGTCCCGGCCTCGACGGCGGTCAGCCGAGCCTCCTCGAGGGCCTGCTCGACGAGCCCGTCGGGCGGCGAATGCTCCAGGACCAGGGCAAGCTCGAACTCCGCGGCCCACTGCGCGTCGTCGCCGCCGCTTCCCTCAGGCGTCTGCTCCTGCTTCCCGGACGCCTGCTTCCCGGGCTTCTGCTTCTGCGTGCGAACCATCGTGCTCCCCCAGTTCTCGTCGATGTTCTCGTCGATCGCCTGCACCGGACAGGGCCGTCACCACGTCGTCGAAGTCGCGCCACGCGCGGTACTCGACGACCAGCCGCTCGCGCCCCGCGTCCGTGAGGCTGTAGTACTTCCGCCCCGGCCCGCCCTCGCCCGCGCTCCAGCGGATGTCGACGGCGCCTTCCTCTTCCAGCCTGGTCAGGGCCGGATAGAGCGTGGCTGCCTTGGCATTGGGCAGCCCGGCGGCGCTCAACTCCTGGAGCAGCGCATACCCATAACTCTCGCCGCGCTCCAGCATCCCGAGCAGGCACAGCGGCAACGCCGCCCGCAGCCAGGCCGAACTGACTTCCGGCACCCTGCCACACCTCCCAGACTAGTTGAGTTTTCAGAATAGTCCAGAACTCCGACATCGAGAAACTCAAGGACTACGCCGCCCGGCACCCGGGAAGGCTGAGGCGCGGGAGGGGCGAAGCCTGGGAAGGGTGGGGCGCCGGAAGCTGTGACCCGCCCCACTTTCCGGAGTGGCCCACTCCCAAACGGGCATGTGCCAAGCCGAGCGGTCGGAACGTACCCCCCGAGCAGCGGGGGCGTACGCCTGCGGATGATCACCTGGTGGGCGGGACATCTCACCATGTGATATCAGCGAGGCGAATTTCGGCCGCTCGTTAGACTGAGCCGACCGCAGCAGTGCGGTAAGAGACGGACTGAGCGAGGAGCGCACGTGAGCCTTGTCGTGCAGAAGTACGGAGGCTCCTCCGTAGCCGATGCCGAGGGCATCAAGCGGGTCGCCAAGAGGGTTGTCGACGCCAAGAAGAACGGCCATCAGGTCGTTGTCGTGGTGTCCGCCATGGGTGACACGACGGATGAGTTGATCGATCTTGCCGGGCAGGTATCCCCGATTCCTGCCGGGCGTGAATTCGACATGCTGCTGACCGCCGGGGAGCGGATCTCCATGGCCCTTCTTGCCATGGCGATCAAAAACCTGGGTCACGCGGCCCAGTCGTTCACGGGCAGCCAGGCCGGTGTCATCACCGACTCCGTCCACAACAAAGCGCGGATCATCGATGTCACCCCCGGGCGCATCAGGACGTCGGTCGACGAGGGCAACATCGCCATCGTCGCCGGGTTCCAGGGCGTCAGCCAGGAGGGCAAGAACATCACCACGCTCGGGCGTGGTGGATCCGACACGACCGCCGTCGCCCTCGCGGCCGCGCTCGACGCCGAGGTCTGCGAGATCTACACGGACGTGGACGGCGTTTTCACCGCCGACCCCCGTGTGGTGAAGAAGGCCCGGAAGATCGACTGGATCTCGTTCGAGGACATGCTGGAGCTCGCGAGCTCCGGGTCCAAGGTGCTGCTCCACCGCTGTGTGGAGTACGCACGCCGTTACAACATCCCGATTCACGTCCGCTCGTCCTTCTCGGGACTTCAGGGCACGTGGGTCAGCAACGAACCGCAAGGGGACCGCAAGGTGGAGCAGGCCATCATCTCCGGTGTCGCGCACGACACCTCGGAGGCCAAGATCACGGTCGTCGGCGTGCCGGACAAGCCGGGTGAGGCCGCCTCGATCTTCCGCGCCATCGCGGACTCCGGGGTCAACATCGACATGATCGTGCAGAACGTGTCGGCGGCCTCGACCGGTCTCACGGACATCTCGTTCACGCTGCCCAAGGCCGAGGGCCGCAAGGCGATCGACGCGCTGGAGAAGACCCGCGCCGACATCGGCTTCGACTCCCTGCGCTACGACGACCAGATCGCCAAGATCTCCCTGGTCGGCGCGGGCATGAAGACGAACCCCGGCGTCACCGCCGCCTTCTTCGAGGCGCTCAGCGACGCGGGCGTGAACATCGAGCTGATCTCCACCTCCGAGATCCGCATCTCGGTCGTGACGCGTGCCGACGACGCGAACGAGTCCGTGCGTGCCGTGCACACCGCCTTCGGCCTGGACTCCGACACGGACGAGGCCGTGGTCTATGGAGGCACCGGGCGATGACCGGAAAGCCGACGCTCGCGGTCGTCGGAGCGACCGGGGCCGTCGGCGCGGTCATGCTCCAGATCCTGTCGCAGCACGCCGACATCTGGGGCGAGATCCGACTCGTGGCCTCACCGCGCTCGGCCGGCAGGAAGCTGGCCGTCCGCGGTGAGGAGGTCGAGGTCCTCGCGCTGAGCGAGGAAGTCTTCGACGGCGTGGACGTCGCGGTGTTCGACGTGCCCGACGAGGTCAGCGCGCAGTGGTCGCCCGTCGCGGCGTCCAAGGGCGTCGTCGTCGTGGACAACTCCGCCGCTTTCCGGATGGACCCGGACGTGCCGCTGGTCGTCCCGGAGGTCAATCCGCACGCCGCGCGCGTACGCCCGCGCGGCATCGTCGCCAATCCGAACTGCACGACCCTCTCGATGATCGTGGCCATCGGCGCGCTGCATGCCGAGTTCGGCCTGCGCGAGCTGATCGTCTCCTCGTACCAGGCCGTGAGCGGGGCGGGGCGCGACGGTGTGGACACGCTGCGGCGGCAGATGCAGCTGGTGGCAGGTTCGGAGCTCGGCACCAGCCCCGGTGACGTACGCCGTGCCGTCGGGGACGACACCGGGCCCTTCCCGGAGCCCGTGGCGCTGAACGTGGTGCCGTGGGCCGGGACGCTGCGGGAGGACGGATGGTCGTCCGAGGAGATGAAGGTGCGGGACGAGTCCCGCAAGATCCTCGGGCTGCCCGGTCTGAAGGTCGCGGTCACCTGCGTACGCGTGCCCGTCGTGACCACGCACTCGCTGACCGTCCACGCCCGCTTCGAGGACGAGGTGACGGTGGACAAGGCGCGGGAGATCCTGGCCACCGCGCCGGGCGTCGTGCTCTTCGACAATCCGGCCGCGGGCGAGTTCCCGACGCCCGCCGACGTGGTCGGGACCGACCCCACGTGGGTGGGCCGGGTGCGGCGCGCGCTGGACGATCCGACCGCCCTCGAGCTCTTCGTGTGCGGGGACAATCTGCGCAAGGGAGCCGCCCTGAACACGGTCCAGATCGCGGAGCTGGTGGCGGCAGGCTGACCCGCCGCGACAATATTTGCGGGATCTGTGTAAATTCTGTGTCCAACTTGATGGCCAGGATCGCTTGAACTGGACCATTGCCGCGTTCGAAGATTCGCAATATTCGTCCCCGTCCCACTGCAACCGGCAGCAGGGCGGGGCGCGTCTTTGCGATCGCCCTCCAGGGGTGTGACCTGAACGCTGCGAAAATGGGCATAGGGGAAGAGCTGGTACGCATGGGGGCATTTGATGCATCGTCACCAACGACGACGATGCCTGCCGCAAACGCGCCGCGCGATGCGTACAACCCTCCAGGGGGTAGGCGTGTCCAACTGGCGTGGCAGAGGTACTCGATTTCACAGCGGTTCAGGCGAGAGGCGCAATCCTGCGTCCCCCTCGCCATCCCCGTGCGCCCGCCGGCATGCCGGTGATCGCCCCCATGCCCACCACGAGATCGGCCCGCATCCCGACGCAGCGCGAGGGCGCTGAGGAGACGATGAGCGCGGGCACCACAGTCGACCACCTGACCGAGACCTATCGCGCCCACTACAGGTCGCTCCTCGGACTCGCGGCGCTGCTTCTCGATGACACGGCCTCCTGCGAGGACGTCGTGCAGGAGGCGTTCATCCGGGTGCACTCGGCGCGCAAACGCGTGCGTGACCCGGAGAAGACGCTCGCCTATCTGCGGCAGACCGTCGTGAACCTCTCGCGGTCCGCGCTGCGGCGCCGGATCCTCGGCCTGAAGCTTCTCTCGAAGCCGATGCCCGACATGGCGAGCGCCGAGGAAGGGGCGTACGACCTCCTTGAGCGGGACGAGCTGATCAAGGCCATGCGCGGCCTCCAGCGCCGCCAGCGCGAGGTCCTGGTCCTGCGGTATTTCGCGGACATGACCGAGGCGCAGGTCGCCGAGACCCTGGGCATATCGCTCGGGTCGGTGAAGGCGTACGGATCGCGCGGGATCGCGGCTCTGCGGGTCGCCATGGAGGCACCGGCATGAGCGAACACGAGTACGGGCGCGAGCACCGCGAACCCGACGAGAACGCCGAGTTCGAGCAGCATGCTGGGGACGAAACTGTGAAGCACGGTCAGGGCGAGGAGCCCACCGAGTCCGCGCCCGAAGGCGGGCCCGGGTCCGGGGCCGACGGTGAGCCCGGCCCGGAGTCGGGCCCTGAGCCCGGCCCGGAGTCGGGCCCTGAGCCGGGCCCGGAGCCCGGCGCCGCACCGGACGCGAAGATCACGGCCGTACCGGACCCCTTCGGCGGCGACGACGGCTCCGACGAGCTGGCGCTGCGCAGGATGATGCGCTCGGCCGTCCAGGAGATCGAGCCGAACGACCACGCCCTGGAGCGGCTGCGGCACGCGGTGCCCGCGCGGCGGGCGCGCAAGCGCCAGGCCGTGGTCGGCATGGCGGCCGCCGCGCTCTTCATCGGCACCGCCATCCCCGCTCTCGTGCACGTCACGAACTCCGGCAGCGGCTCGGACGACCGCCCGTCGATAGCGGGAAACAGCGAGCAGACGCAGGGCGGCTCGACCGAGGGCAAGGGCCCCGACGGCGGCGAGAAGGGCGAGGGCAGCGGCTCCGGCCCCTCGAAGTCCAAGGGCAAGGAAGACAAGAAGGACAAGAAGGACGGCAAGGGGAAGGGCGCGTCCAGCGACGGCGCGACAGGTGGCCCCGACCCGTCGGGCACAACGGCCGCCGACTCGCCTGCCTGCGCGGTCGACCAGCTCGGCAACGCCAGCGGTAGCGCGGGTCCTGCGGAGGCGGACGGCAAGGTGTACGGCACCTTCCGCATCGCCAACGTCTCCGGGACCACATGCACGGTCAGCGCCGCGGGCAACGTGAGCACGTCGACCACCGGCGCGGCCGACCCCGCGAAGATCGGCATCGTCGAGCACGTGGCGGGCGACGCGGCCACGGGCCTGCCGGACCCGGGCCAGGCGGTCGGCTCGCTGGTCCTCGAACCGGGCGCGGCGTACGAAGTGAAGTTCGCCTGGGTGCCCTCGGAGGGGTGCCCGACGGACAGCGGCGAACCGTCCCCCGACCCGACGCCCACCGAGGGCGGCGGCTCGGACGGCGGCACGCCGGACAACACGGAGCCGCAGATGGTCCGCGAGGACGGCGGGGTACTCGAAGGCGCGGTGACGGTCTCCCTGACGGCTTCGACGGGCTCGCCCGCGGCGGGCGCGACCATCCCCGACGCGTGCGCGGGGACGGTCTACCGGACGGGGATGCTGTCGGCGTCGTAGCCGGCGGCGGTAGTGCTAGGGGCGGGCCGGATGCGGGGCATCCGGCCCGCCCGCCGTTTCCTCCTGCGGCAGCAGCCCGAGCGCGGCGTCCCGTGCGAACTCCCGCTCCCGGCGGAACAGCCGGAACCACATGAAGACGACGAACCCCGCGAAGACGAACCACTCGCCGGTGTAACCGAGGTTCTGGAAGGCCTTGAGGTCGAGCCCCGAGTTCGCCGGCTCGGCCGCCGGGACCGCCTTCATCCCGTCTTCGCCCTTGTCCAGGGTGACCCAGGCGTCGTACACGTCGCCCTCGACGACGTTCACCAGCGAGGCCGCGCTGATGGCGCCGAGCTGCCCGGACGGCAGTCCGCCCGCCGAGCTGACCCCGTTCGACCCGGGGCTCTCTGAGGCCTGGAGCGCGCCCGTCACGGTGACCTTGCCGGAGGGCGCCGCGGGGGCTTTCGCCGTACTCGCGTCGCCGGGCAGCCAGCCCCGCACGACGGGCAGGTCCTTGCCGGTGCCGGTGTGCAGGAGTGTCAGGACGTAGTACCCGGACTTGTCGTCCAACTCCCGGTCCGGCACGAGCAGTTGCTTTCCGTACCGGCCGGACGCCGAGACCCGTTCCCCGGACGTGTCCTTGTCCACGGGCAGGAGGGAGTCCAGCGGCCTGGCCTTTTCCTGCGACTGCGCGGGCGACGCCCGATGGTCCGCCTGCGCCTTCGCGGCGTCATGCGCCTCGACGCGGTCCTCGAACCGCCCCAGCTGCCACGAGCCCATGAAGATGCAGAAGGGGATGGCCAGCAGTACGAAGACGTTGATCCCCCACCATCGGGGCGTCAGCAGGAACCGGTACACACCCCCACGGTACGGGGGCGCCCGTGGGAGACGGGCCGCGGGGTGTGTACCGGTTCCTCCCCGAGGACCCCGGTCAGCGGAGGTGTCGCCCGGTGAAGTCCAGTTCCAGCCGCACCTGCTTGATCCGCTCGTCCACGACGAGCGAGCCGTGCCCCGCGTCGTACCGGTACACCTCGTGCACCGCCTCGCGTGCCTTCAGCCGGTCCACGTAGTTGTCGATCTGGCGGATCGGGCAGCGCGGGTCGTTCACCCCCGCCGAGATGTAGACGGGCGCCTTCACCGCGTCCACGTACGTCAGCGGGGACGAGGCCTCGAAGCGCTCGGGGACCTCCTCGGGCGTACCGCCGAGGAGCGTGCGGTCCATGGCCTTCAGGGCCTCCATCTCGTCGTGGTACGCCGTCACGTAGTCCGCGACCGGGACCGCGGCCAGGCCGAGCGCCCAGGCGTCGGGCTGGGTGCCGATGCCGAGCAGCGTGAGATACCCGCCCCAGGAGCCGCCGGCCAGGACGATCCGGGCCGGGTCGGCGAGGCCCGACGTCACCGCCCGCTCCCGGACCGCCGCGATGTCCTCGAGCTCGATCAGGCCGACCCGGTGCTTGAGGGCGTCCGTCCACTCGCGGCCGTACCCCGTCGAGCCGCGGTAGTTCACCCGGACCACCGCATACCCGTGGTCCACCCAGGCCGCCGGGCCCGCAGCGAACGCGTCGCTGTCGTGCCACGTCGGGCCGCCGTGGATCTCGAAGACCGTGGGGAGCGGGCCCGTCGTGCCGGCCGGCTTCTGGACGAGGGCGTGGACCCGGCCGCCGGGGCCCTCCACCCAGACGTCCTCGACCGGCACGGAGGCCGGGGCCTTCATGCCGGGCGGGTCGAGCACCACGCCGCCGGTCGTCGAGCGCACCACCGGCGGCTCGGCGGCCGACGACCACAGGTACTCCACGCTGCCGTCCGGCCGTGCCGTCGCTCCCGACACCGACCCCTTGGGCGTCTCGACCTCGATCAGCTCACTGGAGGCGAACACATAGCGGAACAGCTCGCTGCGGGCCTCGAAGCTGTGCACGATGAGCAGGGCGGAGCCGTCCGGATACCACTCGGCGCTCACGTCACCCGGCAGGTCGAGCGTCAGGTCCGTCTCCTTGCCCGACGCCACGTCCCACACCATCGGCTCCCAGCGGCCGCGCCGCTGATGCCCGACGAGCAGCCGCGTGTCCCCGTCCACTGGCGCGAAGCCGAGCACTTCGAGGCCCAGCTCGACCGTGCCCCCCTCGGTGTCGTCGAGCTCGGCGACCGTGGAGCCGTCCGGCCTGATCACCCGGAGGGTGGAGTGCATCGCGTCGCCGTGCTCCGTGTGCTCGACGGCGATCAGCGAGCCGTCCCGGGAGAGGTCGCCGACGCCCGCGGACTCGCGGTGGCGGTAGATCTCGACGGGGTCGGCGCCCGGCGCGCCGACGACATGGATCGTCGAGCCGTCCTCGTCCGTCGAGCGGCCGACGACGGACATCCGGCCGTCCCTGGCGAGGGCGATGCCCGCCGGATACGACGCTTCGAGGCCCGCCACCGCGGGCTCGTCCGTGCCGCCCGCGAAGGGCTGGCGCATCCAGACGCCGAACTCGTCGCCGTCCGTGTCGTTGAACCACCAGATCCATTCGCCGTCCGGCGAGAGGAGGCCGTCCGTCGTGCCGTTCGCCCGGTCCGTCACCTGGCGCTGACCGCCGGTGGCGCGGTCCCATGCGTACAGCTCGTACGTCCCCGTCGCGTTCGACACGAAGAGGGACCGGTCGGGGGCGTCCTCGGCCCAGTCGGGCAGCGACACCCGCGGCGCACGGAACCGCTTCTCCCAGTCCGGCATTCCCGCGCCCTCGTCCGCACCCGGCATATCCACTGCACCCGCACCCAAGTCGCTCATGGACCCCATACTGCACGCACCAGCCGACAATCCGCTGGCGAGGGTCCCCAGCCTGTGGATAACTTTCTGGAATGTACTCACCGACCCCCGCCGACTGGCGCGAGGCCAACCGAAAACGCTGGGACGAACGCGTCCCCCTCCACCTGGCAAGCGACTACTACGACCTCGAAGCGTTCCGCTCCGGCAAGGACCCGCTGCGCGCCTTCGAGCTCGCCGAGGTCGGTGACGTCACCGGGCGCTCGCTGCTCCACCTCCAGTGCCACATCGGCCTCGACACCCTCTCCTGGTCCCGGCACGGCGCGTCCCGCGTGGTCGGGCTCGACTTCTCCGAGCCGGCCGTCGACGCGGCCCGCGACCTCGCCGCCGAGCTCGGCCTCAGCGCCGACCAGGCCTCCTTCGTCGCCGCCGACGTGTACGACGCGGCGGATGCGGTGCCCGACTCCTCGTACGACATCGTCTACACCGGCGTGGGCGCCCTGTGCTGGCTGCCCGACATCCAGCGGTGGGCGGAGACCGCGGCGGCGCTCGTCGCGCCCGGCGGCTTCCTCTACCTCTGCGAGTTCCACCCGCTCGCGGACATCCTGGACGACGCCACGGGCTCACGGATCGAGTACGACTACTTCGCCCGCGACGCCTGGATCGACGAGGCCCCCGGCGGGTACGCGGACACGACGACGCCCACGGTCCACAACCGCAGCGTGGAGTGGCAGCACCCGGTGGGCGAGGTCGTCTCGGCCCTGGCGTCGGCGGGCCTGCGCATCGACTTCCTGCACGAGCACGACACCACGCTCTTCGCGCGCTTCGGCAGCCTCGAACTCCGCGAGGGTGCCTATCGCTTCCCCGTGGACCGCCCGCGCATCCCCCTCATGTACTCACTGAAGGCGAGCCGGGCGGCTTCCTGATCCCGGGGGACAAGATCCCGGGGGACAAGATCTCGGAGGACGGGATCCCGAACGACCGGCTCAGGGCATCGGCCGCATCCACCCCTCCCACACCAGCCCGCTCGTCCCCGGCCTCTCGCTCTCTCCCCGTCGGAGCGGTGCCCCCGAGCCGGGCTCGTCCCGGTCGAACTCCCCGAGCTTCGTCCAGCCCCACGACCGCAGGACCTCCCGGCCCAGGTCGTCGTCCCGCTTGATGACCGAGACGACCAGATCCGTGGCGTGCCGCACGAGCAGCAGCGTGCGCAGGCGCTCCGAGACGCCCTGGCGCCGGTAGGCGGGCACCACCATCAGCTCGGTCAGGATGAAGACCCGGCCCGCGGCCGTGCGTTCCTCCACCTCCGGCGGCAGGACCCCGCGGTACCCCTTCCACCAGTCGCCGGTCCGCGCGGCGCGGTAGCCGTAGAGACAGCCGATCATGCCCACCGCGTCGGCGACGACCATGTCGAAGTCGGTCCGCTGCACGGCGTTCTCGAAATCGCGCAGGAAGCTCTGCCGGTCGCGGTACTCCGCGCCGGGGTCTCCTTCGTAGGCCTCGACATAGACGTCGGCGACCGCTTCCCGCTGTTGCTCCGCCTGCCAGCGGCTCAGCCGCCGCAAGAACACCTCTGCCATTTGTTCCTCCGCCCCGCCCCCGTCGAGGGGCCCCCACGCCCACCCCTCGACACCTCTGGACTCCGCATGGTGACAGCACGAAACGGCGAGCGGAACGGGGCGTCGGGTATACATCGTCTTTTGGCGGCGTTCTCGACGCCGGCGGACGACGGCACGGAGTGCTGTTACGTGGGGATGCGGGTGACGCCGGAGGTGTCGCAGGAGGACGGGGAGGGGGCAGGGGCGGTTCAGAGGTGCATCATGGACATCAATTCCGGGCTGCGTACGCCGGTGGCCACGCCGGGGATGTCTTCGCCGGGGCGGATCCAGCCCGCTGCTTCGGCCGCCGCGACGGCCGCCCTCTCCGCCGCGTCGGCTTCGGTGTTGAGGGATTCGTCGGTGCCCAGGGACTTGGCCCCGGCTGCTGCTCCGGCCGTCAGTGATGCCTTGAGGGCGGCCCGGCACGCCTGAGCGGACGATTCGGCTTCGCCGTCGACCAGTTGACCCATCTGGGAAGCCTGCGCGGCGGACGCCGACGCGTTCCGTGCGCAGCGTGAATCCGCGGCGGGGTCGGGCTCGCTCTCGGAGAGTACGGCGAGGGCCTGCGCCGCCACGCGGGCCGCGTGAGCCGCCTTCCAGACGGCGTCCGCGTTGCCGGCGGAGGTCTGCTCCACGTAGTGGCTGAGCGCGGCAGCCCGCGCCGCCGCGCTCTCGGCGCGGGCGGCGTGCCCCGCCTTGAGGGTTACGGCCGTCGGTTCCTGCTCCGCGTGGTCATGCGCGTTCACCGGCACCTCCGTGTCTGGACAGAGCGAGGGGGCGACCTGCCCCGATCCGCCGTCGGCCGCAGGGCCGGGCGGCGGATGTGTCGGGCAGGGTGGCACGTCGCCGTACAACAGGCCAGAGCCGCGGGAGAACAGACGCGCCTAAGTGAAGAGACAGAGGCGCCTACGTGAAGAGACCGAAGGCGTGGTCGAGCGACCAGACCTGCCAGCCCATGCCGAAGAAGGCGACCGCGGAGATCAGCGCCATCATCAGGTTCTGCCCCTGCTCGCCCCAGTCGTGGATCATGAGGACCAGGTAGATCAGGTTCAGCGCGAAGCCGCAGACGAGGGCGATCGGCGTGAGGAAACCGACGATGAGGCCGAGGCCGAGGGCCAGTTCCGCGTAGGCGACGACGTACGCCATGGTGCGGGGCCGCGGCTTGACCACGACGTCGAATCCCGAGCGCACGAAGGCCCAGCGGTGTTTGTCCGCGATGCCCGCGGCCCAGTCGATCCCGCCGCCGGTGAACCAGGTCTTCTTGTCCTTGTGGCGCCAGCTCTCCAGCCACCACAAGCCGAGCCCGATCCGGAGCACGGCGAGCCATTCGGCTCCGCTGAGCCACATCGTCTCCATCGGACGCCCTCCCTCCAGTTGATCTGACGGGTTGTCCGCCGCGTCGGCCGCGGAGCTATCTGATGGGGCGTCAGTTCAGCGGATCCGCGGCGATCGCGCAAGGGGTCGAGTTTCCGGCGGGCTGTTGCCGTCGCAGGGGCGAGCCCATAACCTCAATCTGATGGGTCGTCAGATGCAGGTAAGGGAAACCGGCAGGTAGTAGGGGGCACAGCAGTGGACAACACCGAGGTCGGGGCCAAGGAGCTCCCCCGCGTCATCAGCGTGGACGACCACGTGATCGAACCCGCGCACCTCTTCGAGAAGTGGCTCCCGGCCAAGTACCGCGACCGGGGTCCCAAGCCCTTCACCGCAGGTATCGGCGAGCTCGCGTACATCGGCGGCAAGTACAAGTTCACGACCGACCCGGAAGGCCAGATCACCGACTGGTGGGAGTACGAGGGAGAGATCTTCCCGTACAAGCGCATCATCGCCGCCGTCGGATTCTCGCGGGACGAGATGACGCTCGACGGCATCACGCGCGAGCAGATGCGCCGCGGCTGCTGGGACCCGGCGGCCCGCCTGAAGGACATGGACATCAACCACGTCGAGGCCTCCCTCTGCTTCCCGACGTTCCCGCGCTTTTGCGGACAGACGTTCTCCGAGGCCAAGGACAAGGAGGTCGGACTCGCCTGCGTCCGGGCCTACAACGACTGGATGGTGGAGGAGTGGTGCGGGGACAGCGGCGGCAGGCTGATCCCGCTGTGCCTGATCCCGCTGTGGGACGTGGACCTCGCCGTCGCCGAGATCAAGCGCAATGCCGCGCGCGGCGTACGGGCCGTGACCTTCAGCGAGATCCCGACCTACCTCGGGCTGCCCTCGATCCACTCCGGTTACTGGGACCCGTTCTTCGCGGCGTGCGAGGAGACCGGCACGGTCGTGAACATGCACATCGGCTCGTCGTCACAGATGCCGGCCGCTTCGCCCGACGCGCCCCCGGCCGTGCAGGCGTCGCTGAGCTTCAACAACGCGATGGCCTCGATGATGGACTTCCTCTTCTCCGGGGTCCTGGTGAAGTTCCCCCGCCTCAAACTCGCCTACAGCGAGGGGCAGATGGGCTGGATCCCGTACGCCCTGGAGCGCGCCGACGACGTATGGGAGGAGCACCGGGCCTGGGGCGGGGTCAAGGACCTGATCCCGGAGCCGCCGTCGTCGTACTACTACCGGCAGATCTTCTGCTGCTTCTTCCGGGACAAGCACGGTGTCGAGTCCATCGAGACCGTGGGCGTCGACAACGCCACCTTCGAGACCGACTATCCGCACGTCGACTCGACCTGGCCGCACACGAAGCAGGTGGCCGAGGACCACGTCGGCCACCTGCCCGCGGACGTGGCGTACAAGCTGCTGCGCGGGAACGCCATCCGGATGCTGGACCTGCCGTTCGACCGGTAGCCGGGGCTTATCCCAGGGTCTCGGCGTCGACACGCGAGAAGACCAGCTCGCTCTCGCCGACCACGGGGCCGCGCCAGCGCACCGGAGGCTCCGGTCGGCGCAGGGCGCGGGGGTAGTTCTCCGGCCGGTAGTCGGTGGGCAGCCGGTAGGTGTGAAAGCCGTGCCGGGCCATGGTGTCCAGCAACTCGTCGATCGAGTCGCCGAGTTGCTCCATCCGGTCCGGCGTGACCTCCACGGCGATCTCCACGTCCGGGCGCAGCCGTGCGATGGCGGGGGCCAGGCCCCTGATGACGCCGCCCTCCGCGCCCTCGACGTCGATCTTGATGACGCGGGCCCGGCCCAGTTCGTCCTCGTGCAGGATCTCCGGCAGGGGCCGGGCCGCCATCTCGAAGCTCGACTCGGCGGGACCGTCGTACGGGACGATCGAGTTCGCGCCCATGTTGTGGGAGCTCGCGAGCACGAAGGTCAGCTTCTTGTGGCTGTCGGAGACCGCCTCGTTGACCGTACGGACATTGCCGCAGCCGTTGAGCCTGACGTGCTGGCGCACGCGGTCATGGAAGGCGGGCGACGCCTCGATGGCCACGACCTGTCCCGTGCTGCCGACGAGGCGTGATCCCAGAATCGCGAAATAGCCGATGTTGGCGCCTACGTCGACGAATGTGTCCCCGGCGCGAAGACGGCCGCGCAGCCACCGCGTCATGTGCGGTTCCCACACCCCGTACAGGCTGATGTAGCGCTGAATGAGATCGCGGGAATCGCAGGCGAAGCGGGCACCGAATCGCGCCTCGACCACGCGCCGGCGCGGATGGTCGCGCAGATACGCGTTGAGAAACCGGGCAGAAAGCGGGCCCTTGGCCAGTGAACCGGGCGCATTGCGGACGTAGCCGCGGCCGAGGGTGACCAGAAGCTCCGACGCGTCACGGAGGGAAGTGCGAGGCATATCTGTGACCGTACGTAGTCCGCCGCGGCCGCGGCAAGATCCCCGGAGCCGCCCCGCCAATAGGCCGCCGCGGCGCGGGAAATGTCAGTAGTGCAGGAAATCGAGGATGACGGCCAGCGAAGCGGCACATCCCGCGTGGGCAACGGCAAGAAGCACCCATTCCCCGCCGGACATACGCCACCGGTTACGGGCCACCAGCCGCCACTCGTACACCGAAATTCCGACGGCTATGGCGAACGCCGGCGCCCACAGCAGGGCCCACCAGGACCAGACGCCGCCGAAACGGAAGACAAGGGCGACCACCCCGAAGAGAAACACCGCAGGAAACCACCCCGGCGCCTCTGCCTCCTTGGCGACCTCACGCTCGGATACGGACTCACTGCTACTGGTCACGGTCATGGCCTTTCGGATCGTGTCTGATTCCCGCCGCTCCGGCCTGTTCGGGCCGGTTCGATGTGCCTCAATGCCGACCGGCGGGATAGCCCCACGCGAAGCGCCCCAGCGCACGCGCCCTCGTCTCGATCACGGCCATGCGGGCGGCGCGTTCCGCCGTGCCGGTGTGGGCCGCCTGGCCGGTCATCTGGCCTTCCCACTTGCGGTAGAGCAGGCCGACTTCGGACGTGAACCAGCCGCGGGCGGTCGCGTCGAGGGCGAGCAGGAGGCCCGTGTCCTCGGATGCGGGCAGGGCCATCCAGCCGCCCAGGGCCAGGAGCAGTTCGCGGCGGACGAAGAGCGTCGCGGGGTGGACCTGCGCGCGGTAGTCGTGGGACGCCCAGTGGTCGAGGACTTCCCCGCGCTCGATCGGCCCGGTCTCCGGGTCGCCGGGGAAACCGGCGGTGGTCCCGTCGGGGAGCAGGTCAAGCGCGCGTGACGTCGCCCAGCCGATGGTCCGATCGGTTTCGAGGGCCGCGAGGTCGCGGGCCAGCGCACCGGGCGCGAGCTGGTCGTCCGCGTCCAGGATCTTGATGTACGCGCCGTCCGCGTGCGCCAGGGCCAGCGTCCGGGCGACCCCGGGGCCGCCGGGGCGCCCCTGCTTGAAGGTGATCCGGCCGTCGTCGGGGACGTGCGGCGCGACCCGGTCCGTCGTCCCGTCCTCCTGTATAAGCCAGTGCCACTCCCAGCCCGCGGGCAACTCCTGCTCGCACAGGGACGTATACGCGTCGGCCAGGAAGCGCGCCGACGGTGCATGCACGGCCGTGATGACGATGATGCGCCGGTTCACGGCCCACCGCCTTTCCAAGTGTGGTTTCGGGCCATCAATCGGAACGTTATGCAAGGCACCGCCGTCACGAAGCATGGCCCTGCCACCCAGTTGGTACCGGGATAGCCGGACGGTCGTGTCTCAATTTGGTTAGGCGATGAGCTCAAGCGGCCATCGGGCGGCGAGATCACGAAAGGGCCCGATCGCTGGCGACGGGGGATGCACCAGCGATCGGGCTATGGCCAACCGTAGCAAGGCTGATTGCGTAGGGGGAGGCAACTACTCAGCCGAATCAGGGTGCTGTGATCGGGATCACTCGACGAGATCCGTTGCGCGGGTGCCGCAAAGCCTCACGCGTCGCAGGGCGGCGCGTACGACAGGCGGGGCAGATACTCCTGCCATTTAGCCTTGGTGAGAACGCCCTGCGTGGTCGAGCAAATGCGGCGAATCGCCTCGTCGGTGTCCAAGTTCCACAACCGGACGGTATCGGTGCCGCTCGAAACGCCCAGCATCTCGCCCTGGGGGCTGAAAGACAGGAAAGTACCCGTCTTGGCGTTGGGGCTCATGGACTGGCCGATGGGAGAGGCCTTGGCGGGACTCGTGACGTCCCACAGGCGGACCGTGTTGTCGTTGCCGCCACTGGCCAGCGTCTCGCCGTCCTTGCTGAACGTCAGCGACATGACCGCGTCGGTATGGCCGGTGAGGGACGAGCCCAACTGGGTCGCCCTGCGCGGCTCGGCGACGTTCCAGAGCCGGACCGTCCCGTCGTCACTGCCGCTGGCCAGCGTACGGCCGTCCGGGCGGTAGGCGAGTTCGTTGATCGGGCCGAGGTGCCCCTTCAGGGGCTTGCCGAGGCGCGAGACATGACCCGGGTCGGATGCGTTCCAGAGCCGGATGGTGCCGTCCGCGCTGCCACTGGCCAACGTCTTTCCGCCCGGGCTGAAGGCGAGGGCGTTGATGTAGCCCTTGTGGCCCGTGAGCGGCGCGCCGAGCTTGCGGAGCCGCGACGGGTCGGAGGTGTTCCACAACTGGATGGAGCTGTCGGTGTCGGCGGTCGCCAGCGTCCGCCCGTCCGGGGTGAAGGCCAGCGCGGCGGCGAACCGTGTCCGCAGGGCGACGGGCGGCCCGTACGCAACGGGGTGGGCCGGGTCGGCGACGTTCCACAGCTGCACCGCGCGGTTGCCCGTGAGCACCGCGAGCGTGTCGCCGTCGGGGGAGAACACCGGCGAACGCAGGTCCCCGCCCCCTGGCTTGAACGGTCCGCCCAGTGCGACGGGCCGGGTGGGCCGCTCCACGTTCCACAGCCGCACCTGGTCGTCGCGCGCCGCCGTGGCGAGCACCTTCCCGTCGGGCCGGAACGCCCCCACCTTGCCGATCATGTCCGACGTCGGAATCGACCACAGGCGGACCTTGTTGTCGCCGCTTCCCGTGGCGAGCGTGCGTCCGTCGGGGCTGAAGCCGAGGGCGTATATCTCCCCGCTGCTGCCCGCGAGCGGCTCGCCCACCTGCGACGGATGCTTCGGGTCACGGACGTTCCACAGACTCGCCGTACTGTCCGCGCTGGCGGCCGCGAGCATCGTTCCGCCGGGGTTGAAGGACACGGACCACACGGCACCGGTGTGGCCGGTGAGCGGCTCGCCGAGCGACTTCGCACGGCGCGGGTCCGTCACGTTCCACAGCCGGATGGTGTTGTCCCTGCTGCCGCTGGCGAGCGTACGGCCGTCGGGGCTGAAGGCCACGGAGTGCACCGTGCCCGTATGCCCGGTCAGCCCCTTGTCGATCGGCTCCGGGCGACGCGGATCGCGTACATCCCACAGCTTGATCTTCCCGCTGTCGCCGCCCGCCGCCAGGGTCCGCCCGTCGGGACTGAAGGCCACGGAGCGCACGGCGGCGGTGTGGCCTCGCAGGGCGCCCAGCGCCTTCGGCCGGCCCGGGTCCCGCACGTCGTACAGCCGCACCTTGTGGTCGTCATGGGCCGAGGCGAGCGTGCGCCCGTCAGGGCTGAAGGCGACCAGGTAGATCGCGCCCCCGTGGCCGGACACGGGCGGACCGAGCGAACGCGGGCTGCCGGGATCGCGTACGTCCCACAGCCGGATCGTGCCGTCGTCCGCGGCGGTGGCGAGGGTGTCGCCGTCCGGACTGAAGACCGCGCTGCTCACCCAACTCGTATGGCCGGTCAGGGGCTTGCCCAGGGGCTTGGGCCGCGAAGGGTCCGACACGTCCCACAGCCGTACGGTCCTGTCGTAGCTGGCGGTGGCGAGCACCCGTCCGTCCGGGCTGAACGAGGTGAGGTAGACGGCGCCCTTGTGGCCCAGGAGCGGGGTGGCCAGCGGGGCGTTCACGATCGAGAGGAGCCGGTTCTTCGTGCCCGCGTCATCGGGCCGCAGATGGTGGGCCACCAGGTCGAGTTGAGCGGACAGGGACGGATCCGCGTGCTGGGCGCGATCGGCCTCGGCGACCACCTGCTGGAACACCGCGTCGTCCCGCTGCTGCCAGGCGACCACCGCCGAGACGACGGCCACCATCGCGAGGACGACCAGAGCGGCCACCGCGCCACGCGTGATCAGGACCGTACGCCTGCGGAGCCTGGCCGAAGCGGCGAGGAACTCCACCGCGCCCCTGGTCAGAAAGGTGCCCCCGGCGGTCTTCGTCCAGGCACGGGCCTGCTCCAGACGGGAACCCCGGTAGAGCAGCGCCGCATCCCGGTCGGAGCCCTCCCAGGTCCTGCCGTCCTCCTCCAGGCGCTGGCGCAGGAGGTTGTCGTTCCTGTCCTCGTCGATCCAGTCGCGCAGCCGGGGCCAGGCATGGAGCAGCGCCTCGTGCGTGATCTCCACGGTCTCCGCGTCGAGGGTCACGAGGCGGGCGCGGACCAGCGCTTCGAGCGACTCCTCCGTCTTGCCGGGGTCCGTCGACTCCTCCGCGAGCTGGCGCCGCGTGCCCCGCCTGCGGGTGGCGTGGGTGTCCTCGCCGAGCCGGACCAGCCTGAGCAGGAGAAGCCTGGCGGCGGTGCGTGCCGCCGGGTCGAGGCCGGACCAGGCGCGCTCGGCGCTCGCCGCGACGGCGCCCTGGATGCCGCCCGCCGCGCGGTAGCCGGCCAGCGTGAGCTTGCCCGTCTTGCGCCGCTGCCAGGTGGCGAGCAGGGCGTGTGAGAGGAGCGGCAGCACCCCCGCGTCGTGCGCGCCGCGGGGCCCGTCCGTGCTCACCTCGCGGACGATCAGCTCGGCGAGCCCCGGTTCGAGCTCGAGCCCCACGGCCTTGGCCGGACCGTTCACCGCCTCGCGCAGCTCCGGGGTGGTCAGCGGGCCGAGCACCATGTGCCGGTGCTGCAAGGCGTCGGCCAGTTCGGGATGGCCGAGGCACTGCTCGTAGAAGTCGGCGCGGATGCCAAGGAGCACGAGCGCGGGAGCAGGCTCATCGGCGCCCGCGGGCGAGGACGCGGCGTCGAGGAGCTGGACGAAGGTGCGCTTGGCCGCCTCGTCGGAGGAGAGGGTGAACGTCTCCTCGAACTGGTCCACGATGACGACGGGCCGGGCGCCGAACGGAGCCTCGCGGCGCGCCCACGCCGTGACGGCCTCCCGCACCGCCTTCGCGAATTCCGGAGTGCCGGGTTCCATGGCCGCCGATTCCTCCGCGGCCGCGATGGTGTGCGCGAGCTCGGGTATGCGGCGGGCCAGCTCCCCGAGAGGATCACCGCCCGGTACGAGTTGCAGCACCGGACCCGCGTCGCCGCTCTCCTCCCGCAGCGCGCCGTTCTGGAGGGCGGGCACCAGGCCGGCGTTCAGGAGCGAGGACTTTCCCGCCCCGGACGCGCCCACGAGCATGACCAGGCCGCCCGTCTTCTCCACCGCGCGGAGCTGGGCGACGAGGGCGGTCGTGCTCCGCTCCCGGCCGAAGAACCACCGGGAGTCCTGCTGCCGGTACGAAGCAAGACCTCGGTACGGGCAGACACCGGTGACGGCGGCCGGGGCCTCGTCCCCGGGGCCTTCCTCGGCTTCCGCGGACGCGGACGTGGACGCGGACGCCGCCGCGGCCCGGCCGCTGACCGGGTCGGCCACCGCGCGCTCCCACAGGAGATGCCACTGGGCCATGTCGTACAGACCCGCGGAGACCGGCGCGGGCCGCTCGCGCCGCGCTTCGGGTATCAGGACGTGCAGCACCGCGGAGAGGGCGGCGAACTGGGCGGGCACGTTCTTGGCCCGTCGCCAGTCGCTGATCCGCTGGGCGGAGACCCGTACGGTCCGCCCCCGCTCGTCGACCCGCTGATGCCGGACGACCGCCTCGGCGACGCGCTGGAGGGGAGGGTTGCCGGCTTCCTTGTACAGCAGTGCAAGACGCTCAGCGAAGGCTGTGCGTGCCCCTGAATCGGAACGCAAGGCCTCCACTCCTTACTTCCCCCGCACCTGGACATCCGGACCGGAAAACTCACCTTATACGTCTGACCTGCGGCTACGAGGTCCGGACAGGGGCGGAACCTCCTCTTCCGGGGTCCCAACTGGCAGGATCGCGAAGCAGTAGCCGTTCAACCGCGCAGCGTCAGGGCAGGTCATCCACGTCCCTGCTACCCGCAGAGGCGGATCGTGACGCCGCACGGCCTCGGCTGATTTTGGCCCATCTTTTGCGGGCCGCTTTCACGTCGACTGCGGATCCGGTCTCTCTTCGACCCGCTCCGATACGCCGATGCGGCGCGGGTCGACGCCGTCGTTCGGCACCGGTCCCCACAGGGGAGGGACCGGCGCCGAAACGACGCGGCACATCAGTCCTGCATCGTCTCCCCGAGCCGCGATCCGCTCGCGAGGCCGAAGTCCGCGGAGCTGAGCGACTTGGAACCGGAGCCGGTGAGACCGGACGAGGTGCCCGGCAGGGTCCACAGGCCTCCGCTGCGGTCGTTCTCGAAGGAAGCGGTCACCGCCAGGTCGCCCTTGCCGTCACGGTCGTAGTCGGCGATCCGGACCCGCGCGCCGAAGAGGTCGTCGGTCTCGGCGGCGCCCGGCACTCCCGCGGTGTCCTGGTCGATGCGTACGACCCCCGAGGTGGCCACACCGGACGCGGAGCCGCGGAACACGGTCACGTCACCGGCGTTCTCCAGATCGCCGAGCCACTCGCCGTTGGCGCCGACCACGAGTTCGGACCGGCCGTCACCCGTGATGTCACCGATCGCGAGGGAAGAGCCCCAGCCGTCGCCGTCCTCGTTGGCGCCCGGCACACCGGCGGTGTCCTGGTGGAGCACGAGACCGTCGCCGAAGCCCGTCGCGCTGCCGTACCGGACGGTGACGTAACCGGCGCCGTCGCTCGGGTCGTCGACGGAGAAGAACTCGGGCCAGGTGAGGGAGGTGGCCATGTCGTCGAAGCCGTCGCCGTTGATGTCGCCGAGGGCAACGGCGGTGTCGCCGCTCTCCACGCGCTCGTTGCGGTACGGCCGTCCCTCCTGGCCCGTGTAGATGTCGGTGGCCGGGCGTCCGGTGCCGGGATCGCCGGTGACGGCGAGGTCGTCCTTGCCGTCACCGTTCACATCGCCCACGGCCGCCTCCGTGTAGCGCAGCGCGGCACCCGGAACCGACAGGGTGTACGCGGAGACCGGCTGGCTCCCCCGCGAGAAGCCGCCCTTGTAGACGACGACCGCGCCCGGCTCGACCACGGCGAGGTCGGCGCCGCTGTCCCCGGTGAAGTCACCCACCGCCACGTCCCAGCCGTGGGCCTGCCACTTCTCCGGGCTGTCCACCACGGTCGTGGTGCTGGTGGTGAACGGCTTGACGCCGCCCCACAGGATGGTCACGCTGCCCTGCCCCTCGACGCTGCCCACGTCCTCGCCGTCGGCGCCCACGACCAGGTCGGCGTACCCGTCCCGGTCCAGGTCGCCGCTGGCCAGCGACATCCCGAAGTGGTCGCCCTCCTCCGGCGTGCCCGGTACCCCGGCGGAGCTCTGGGTGAGAGAGACGTTCTTCTCGGTGAGCCCGGACGCGGACCCGAGAGACACGACCACCCCGCCCGCGGCGGAGGCGCCGCCGACGGACTTGTACGGCGCACCGATGGCGACGTCCCGGTGCCCGTCACCGTTGAAGTCGTCCGCGTACTTGGCGGCGGCGGCAACCACGGGCGCCGCGGAGACGACGGCGAGCAGACCACCGGTCAGCGCGGTGACGGTCGCGGTGGCGAGGACGGTGCGGAACTGCGAAGAACGGAACTGCGAAGAACGGACCTGCGAAGAACGGACCTGCGAAGAACGGAACGGCAGAGACACGATGGGCTTCTCCTCGGAACGGAACCGGACGGCCCATAGACGAACCAAGGCATCGAAAGGTTGTACGAGACAGAGGGGCCCCCGAAAACCACTCAGGGGCCCGACCCGCTCTCGCGGATCAGGCCGTTACGACCTGCGGCTACGCGGGAGTGACGTCGGCGATCAGGCCCAGTGCGTTGCTTGATCGCGTCGCGGATCGGACGTACGGCCTTGACGCCCATGCTCGCAGGGCCATCGAGCTGCTGGTCGAGATACGTCTTGCCGGGCGAAGCGGACCTCGATGCTGCCGCCGGAGAGGTGGGCGAGGAATCCGGCGGCCATCTGGGAACGTACGCCGCCATCGTCCGAGCCCCCAGCTCACTGCGGCTTCGCAAGCCCTGGACGTACGCCGCCTGCAAAGAATGCGCATTCGGCCAATCCCGCATGTGAAGCGAGGAAACTGGCCACATCCCTACCTGCCTGTTTGCCGACTGGCAGGTCGGCGGCAGCATGGTCAGGCACTTGAACGGCGCGCTGCGGAGTGAGATCGCGGGGGTGTTGGTGAATCAAACATGGCCACCGTCGACCTTTCTCGGCAGGTTGCGGACCGCGTCGCGGGAAGAACTCCTGGGCCAGGGAACCCCGATCACGTATCCGAATCATCGCGCTCTGCTGCAACAGGGAGACGAGAGCCGTCACGTTCTATTGATCACGAGTGGTGTCGTGAAGGTCGTCGCCAGCGCTGAGAGCGGCTACGACATGCTGCTCGCCGTGCGGATAGCGGGTGACCTGGTCGGTGAGATGGCTGCCTTCGAGGAGCGCCCCAGGTCCGGCACTGTGATCGCGTGCAGTGACGTGACCGCGAGGATCATCCAGATGCGGACGCTGGAGGCATTCCTCGGCCGCCACCCGGACGCCATGCGGGCCATCCTCCACATGCTGTGCGCCCGGCTGCGCTGGGCCAACCGGCGACGGGTCGACTTCCAGGCGTACGACTCGCTGACCCGACTGGCCCGGGTACTGGCCGAGTTGTGTCAGGCATACGCACAGCCCGCACTGGACAGCGATGGCAAGCGGTGCGACCTCGGCGTGACACTGACGCAGAAAGAACTTGCCTCACTGGCCGGCCTGAAGCTGAACACGGCAGAAAAGAACCTGGCTGTGCTGACGGCTCATGGCTTGGTGGAGCGTCATTACCGAAACATAACAATCTGTGACGTTCCGAAGCTGCTTGAATTCGCCAAAGTCTTTGCTGACAACCCGTACTGATACGGGATCACTTCGCGCCACCTCTCCTAGCCTCTCGGGCAGCACTTCGTGGGCAGTGTCTGCCCATCGCCTGCCCAGAGAGGAAATGATCGGGTGGCTGCGTGGCCTGACTTCTATCCCTGCACCTGCATAGCCGTGGACGCACAGGCGTACGGGAGCAACAACGACCGTAGGCAGTCGGAAATCCAGCACGATCTGCCGCGGCTTCTCGACCGTGCCGCCAGGAACGCCGGCCTGGACCGCGAGCAGTGGCAGATCCAGCGCAAGGGCGACGAGCAACTGGCCGTGCGGCCCGTCGACGGCAAGGAACCGCGCCTGGTCGACGACTACATCCGCCATCTCGTCGGGGAGTTGCGCGACTACAACGCCCAGCGCGTTCCCGAGGCCCGCATGCGACTGCGGGCCGTCATCCACCAGGGACTGGTGGAGCTGGCCGACAACGGCTTCGCCGGTACGGCCGTGGTGGCCACGGCACGCCTGCTGAACTCGGATCCGCTCTACGGCGCCCTGGCCACACACCCGGAGTCCGACCTGGCGCTGCTGCTGTCCGACGAGGTCTTCCGGTCCACCGTGGCGGGCGGTCACACGACCCTGTCCACCGGCAGTTTCCGCCGCGTCACTGTGCAGGTGAAGGAATTCGAGGCCACGGCCTGGCTGCACGTGCCCGCGCTCGGTGCGCCGACCGGCGCCTCACACGAGCCCGGGGCCGCGGGGGAGGGGGAGTCCGCGGCCCCTGCGCAGGGGGAGCCCGCGGCGGACCGGACGGAACCGGCCGCCGCGGGCGGGGCCGGCAGCGGGTCGCGGATCAGCAGCGAGTACCGGGCCGACAACATCAACGTCACCAATGTCGCGGGCTCTGTGGACGCCAGGGGTGCTGTCTTCGGCTTTGGGAGCGTTGGTGGCTGACGATGCGCCCCCGGACGACATGGCGGTCGTACCACCTGTATCCGCACCCGATGAGGATGTCCTGTCGTCCACGCCGGAGGACACCGACGGGGCTCCGGAAGCGGACGAGGAGGCCCAAGACCCAGGTGCTGGACCGGGCGTGCCCCTCGAAGGGCGCAAGGAGCCGGACGAACGCGAGGAGGACGACCGGGGCTACGGCGAGCTGCGCCGCGTCCATCAACTCGTCAACAACAACTTCTACGCCGGCGTCGATGCCTCCGGAGCGGCGTTCGGCTTCGGCGCCGCGCCGTCCGTCGGTCTGGCACCCGGCACCATCGAGCCCGAGGAGGTGGACCGGGCCCTGCGGTTCTATTACCCGCCGCAGCCCTGCTTCGACGAGGCGCTGCGCAAACTGAGCGCGGACGCCCTCGTAGTGCTGACCGGCGAGGACCACTGCGGCCGTGGCGCAGGCTCCCTTGCTTTGATCAGGGAGGTCCTGGGCAAGGAGGCCAGGCTGCGCAGCCTGTCGCCCGCCAACGCCCTGGCCGAGCTTGCGGGGTCGCGTGACCTGAAGCCGGGGCAGGGGTACGTCATCCTCGACTACGTCGGCGAGCTGCATGTCGAGTCCGTGCAGGCGTACGCGATCGGACGGCTGAGCGAGGAGCTCCGCCGCAAAGGGTCGTATCTGGTGATCACGGCGGGTGGTACGACCCGTCGGCGGCTGGCTTTGCGGGACCACTGTGTGCCGTGGCAGGCCCCGGACCCCGTGGAGCTGTTCGAGCGCTGCCGGGAGGAGCTGCCGCACCCCTCTCTGGAGCCCGACACCGAGAAGGAGCTGCTGGAGCGGGTCGGCGAACAGCGGCGGCCTGCTGATGTGGTCGCTGCGGCTGTGGTCCTGTCCGGGGAAGGAGCGCAAAAGGCGCTGGACAACCTAAGGGACACCCACCAGGAGCTGGTTCAGGAGCTGTTCCGCAAGCAGCCGTCCGCGGACGACCTGATTCCGCTCGCGGCCCTGGCCTTTCTCGAGGGCATCCCGGAGCGGACGTTCGAGAAGGAGTGCGCCGCTCTCACCACCCACATCCACAACTGGGAGCAGAGCGGCGAAACACCGGTGGCGGAGCGGGACGACGAGGCCGCGGGGACCCCGCGCGGTGCGGTCGACCAGCAGTCGCGGGCCCGGTGGAGGGAACGGGCGGTGGGGCTCGTGACGACCGATCACCGGGCCGAGTCGGGTCGGAGCGCCGGGCGCAGCGAGCGCCGTCTGGTGTTCACCACGCCGCGGGTCCGTGAGCTCCTCATCAAGGAACTGCATGACCTGTACGGCTACGAACTCTGGTACCCGCTGCGCCACTGGCTGGGCGAACTGGCCCGGCAGGGCGACCTGGCCACTCGTACGGAAGTGGCCCGTGGTGTTGCGCTCCTGGCCCGGCACGCGCTCGTCGACGTCGACGAGAACATGCTGAAGGTGTGGTCAGACGGGCTCGCCAGCCAGCGGGTGACCGCCGCACTGACGCTGCAGTTCATGTGTGACGACGAGCATCTCGCACCGCAGGCCCTGAACATCGCGCTGAGCTGGACGGACAACAGCGGGCAGGGCCGTGCGGTGACGGCGGCCATGGCGCTCACGGGCCGCCTGGGATCCCTCTACCGCCTGGACGCGCTCAAGTTGCTCTGGTTCCTGACGCAGCGTGGGGAGCGGATCGCCTTCGCGGCCCACTGTTCCATGGTCCTGCTGCTGCAGACCTCCGAACAGGACACGGAGCGTGCTCTGATCATCCTGCGGTTCATGAGGACCATGATCGCCAGGACGGCTCCGGGATCCCGAGAGCGGTCGATCGCGCTGCGCACCGCCGTCCAACTCCTCGAGGCGGCGCGGTTGGAGACTGCCGAAGCCCTCACCTCGGCACTCCTGCGCAACGTCCCGGACAGCGCCCGCCACTTCGGGTCCCTGTGGGCGGATGTCCTGCACAGCGGCAACCGCAGCCGGGCGGTCAGCGCGCTGTGCCGGACGCTGGTGCAGCTACGAGATGACCCATCCGTCACCGGCGCCGTACACGATCTCGGCGAGGCCATGCGCAACGCCATGAGCGGACGCCAGTGGGTCGCGCTGCGTCACCACCTGTCCATTGCTCTGAAGCATCCCGACTACGCGCTCCCCGGAGCACACCAACTGGCGCAGGTGCTCCTCGGATCACTCCGCGGACGACTGCTGACGGACCCGCGGGGCGCCACCTCGCCCCTCATCCCCACCCCTCACTTCACTCCCGCTCAAGGAGGCAGAAGCAAGTGAACTACCCGGTCATCGCCGAGCACATATTGGCCACCGTCCAAGGCACCTGGTGGTCTCGACGCCGCCAGCGCGACGACATGCCACAGCTACCGCCCGGCGCGGTTTACGTCTTCAGGATCGGCGGCAACTACCGCACCTTCCCCGAGGGCATGGTGTTCGACTCGGCACACCCGGACGTGCTCGACGCCTCTTCGGTCAGCCTGGTCGACACCCGCGCGCGCCTGGTCGAGGTGGAACGCACACTCCCGTCGGTGAGCGAGGCGGACAACTTCACCGTGCGGGCGTCCTTCACCTGCCAGGTGACCGATCCGACCGTCATCGCCCGACAGGGCATCATCGACGTCACCGTCCCGTTGCGTGCCTACCTGATGGGAGACGGAGACCTGCCGCGGGCGAGCTCCGGGCACCGGGTGGAGGAGGTCAACGCGGTACGGACCGAGGTCAGTCATCGCATGACCGCGTACAGCGCCATCGTGCCGCCGCGGGTGGCCGGCATGAGCGTGGAGTTCGTCAGCGCCGAGGTGCATGCGTCGGACGACCTGCGCGACTGGGAGCAGACGCTGCGCGACGAGCGGCGCTCCTGGGAACTCCGGCGGGGCCAGCGGGACTTCGAGACCCAGGACGCGCGTCGCATCGCCGAACTGCTCTCCCAAGGCTCCGACCACGTGGACGCCTTCGGTATCGCCAGGAAAGAGATCGACGTCACGGAGGCGGCAGCCCGTATCCATCGGAATGCCGAAGGGGAGTCGGCCCGGCGTCACGCGGCCGAGACGTCGGACCGCGCGCATGCTCAGGCGCAGGATACGGCGGAGACGCAGATGCGCCGTGACATGGTGCTGACGCTGCTCCGGCAGATGGGCGGCAGCGATTACGTCGACTATCACCAAGTACTGGAACAGGTCCTTCGGGAGACGGGCGGAGGTCAGGCCGTGTCCGGCCTCGATGCCGCTGCTGATACCGCCCGCATGGTCGAGTCGGGATCGGCGCGCCCCCGTCACACTGAGGCGGGCCGCGGCGGCTCACGTGACCCGCAGGGTGGCTTCGTCAGGGACGAGGACGATCTCGTTGACTGACGTCTCTACGAACTCTGTGATGGCCTCCGATGCGGGAGAGGGCCAAGGCACTGACGATGCCGTCACGCCTGATGCGCATGGCCGGCCGACAGCCCGCACCACAGGCGACGGCCTCCTTGCCCGTACTGCTCACCGCCCCCTCGGCTTCGACGCTGCACGACGCCTGCGCACGCTGACTGGCGTCGACGAGGAGTTGCTTGACCGGGTCAGGTATGAGCGGAGCAAGTACACGGCCCTCGGCGGGGTGGTGCTCGGCACCTCCGTCATCGCGGGGTTCTCCATGTGGAACTTCGCGATCGAGGCGCTCGGCAGGGTCTCCCTCCTGGCCGTCGTCCCGACGGGCATCTGGATGCTGTTCGTGCTCAACCTCGACCGCTGGCTGGTCACTCCGCAACCCAATGCGCGGCGACGGGTCGGTCCCCTCCTCATGCGCATGCTGATCGCCCTGATGCTCGGAGCGGTGATCGCCGAGCCCTTGGTGTTGCGCATCTTCCAGACTGCCATCGAGGAACGCGTCGCCGACGAACGTACGGATGAGATCGACCAGTTGCGCGCGAACCTGGTGCGCTGCAACCCCGTACCGTCCTCGATGCGAGCCGTCACGCCGGAGGGCTGTGAGCGGACGTACGTCCTGTCCTTCAGTAAGACGCCCGGTGAACGCGCCGAGGAACTGGCCACCCTGCGCTCGGATGCAGCCGCTCTGCAGAAGCGGGTGGACCGGGACAGCACCAGGCTGGAATCCATCGACTCCGAGGTGCGCGGCGAGTGCCGTCGGCTGATCCGCATGGCCTCCACCGGCTTGTATCAGCGGACCTCCGAGTGCCTGCGCCTGCGTGAGAAGGCACGGGACTATCGGACGACGCACCGTACCGACGAGAACGAGCAACGGCTGGCCCGCATGAACAGCCGTATCTCGTCGATCGAGACCAAGCAGACCGCGTCACGCGGCGCCTTCCTCAAGGCCCGGGCCGATGGTGTGGAGCGGCGTCTTAAAGAAGAGCGCGCCAAGCAGAAGGAGATCGGGGTCCTGGAGCGGATGCGGGCGCTTGAGCAGCTGGCCACCGGCAATCCGGTGTTGTTCGTGGGTATCTGGCTGGTCCGGCTGCTTTTCATCCTTCTCGACATACTCCCCGTGCTGGTGAAGTACCTGAGTGGCGAGTCCGCATACGACCGGATGCTCACCACCGCGAGCAACAGCGGGGTCAAGGTCCACGACGCCGAGGTCCGGCTCACCGAGTACCGGGCCATGGCGGACATCGAGATCGCCCAGGACGCCATCGAACAGGAGGTCCGGCGGCACCGCGCCGAGTCGGAGGCGGCGCTCCGGGAACACACGGCAGCGATGAACATCCGGGTGCGGCAGGCGGTGAATGCGCTGGAGGACGAGATCCGCCGCCAGTCAACGGTCTGACGCAGCTGCCTGCACCAGAACACAGCGTCACGGCCGCCCCGCACACCGGGGCGGCCGCCTGACATCGATGCAACGGAGGGGGAGGCATGACCACACCCGGAGGCGACGGCGGCACGGTGCCGGATGCCGACACGACAGCCGGCTGCGGCGCGGAACTCGCCAGGGTCCTGCTGGCCGAGGCCCGCGAGGAGGTCATGAAGGCTGACAGCAAGGCCGGCCTCATGCTGGCGTCCCTGGGGGCGGCGCTGGCCGCCATGCTCAGTGCGATCGCAGGCGGCGTGATCGCCCCACGCCAGTACGCCGTCGTTCCGCAGGTCCTTCTCTGGGCGGGCTGCGCCGCCTGTGTACTGGCACTCGTCCTGCTGGGTCTTGCCGTGGCCCCGCGGACCGGGCGTCCCTACTACTGCCGCACCCACTACTTCGGCGACGCGAGGCTCACGACGACGGTCGCGCACTTGGAGCGGAGGGTCCGCCGCACCGACCTCACGTCCCGGAACCTGAGCCAATTGGCGATCGTCTCCCAGATCGCCTGGACCAAATACCGCTGCATACGCCACGCACTGGCCTGGGCCGCAGCCTTCTTCGCACTCTCGCTGCTGGGCATAGTGCTGGGAGCGTCGACTTAGAGGCACCACGCCCCCCTGCAACCACTCAGGGGCCTGACCCGCAGTGCGGATCAGGCCCCTGACCTGGTGTTTCAGCTGTCGGGGTGGCGGGATTTGAACCCACGACCTCTTCGTCCCGAACGAAGCGCGCTGCCAAGCTGCGCTACACCCCGATGTCGTTGTTCCACCGGCCCGCTGCGCAGGTCGTGGCGACATCGATTACTTTAGCGGACCGGCGCCCTGAGACGAAATCCGGTTTCCGGGACCCCGGCAGCGGCGGGCCTCAGTCCTGCGGAGTCAGCGTCAGGAGGGTCGACTCGGGCGGGCACGCGAAGCGCATCGGGGTGTAGCGGTTGGCGCCGCAGCCAGCGGAGACGTGCATGTACGACGTCCTGCCCTCCGCCTCGTGCCGGGACAGGCCCTTCACGCGGTCCGTGTCCAGGTCGCAGTTGGTGACGAGGGCCCCGTAGAAGGGAATGCACAGCTGGCCGCCGTGGGTGTGGCCCGCCAGGATCAGGGGGTAGCCGTCGGCCGTGAAGGAGTCGAGGGTGCGCAGGTACGGGGCGTGCACGATGCCCATCGAGAAGTCGGCGCCCGCGTCGGGACCGCCCGCCACGCTCTCGTACCGGTCGCGCTTGATGTGCGGGTCGTCCAGGCCCGTGAGGCCGATCTCGTAGCCCTCGACCTTCAGGGCGCCCCGCGTGTTCGTGAGGTTCACCCAGCCCGCGGCGTCGAAGCCGTCGCGCAGGTCCTCCCACGGGTTGTGGATCGCGCCGACGACGGGCGGGTTGCCGTTCAGGCCGTGCTTGCCCCGCGACTTCTCCATGAGATAGCGGGCGGGGTTCTTCGGCTTGGGCCCGTAGTAGTCGTTCGAGCCGAAGACGTACGCCCCGGGGAACTGCATCAGCGGGCCGAGCGAGTCGAGGACCTCCGGCACGCCCTCCGGGTCGGAGAGGTTGTCCCCGGTGTTGATCACGAAGTCGGGGCGCAGACCCGCGAGCGAGCGCAGCCAGCGCTGCTTCTTGCGTTGCCCGGACACCATGTGGATGTCCGAGACCTGGAGGACTCTGAGCGGCCGCATCCCCCGCGGCAGGACCGGCACCGTGACCCGTCGCAGTCGGAAGGAGCGGGCTTCGAAGCCCACCGAGTAGGCCAGACCGGCGGCGGCTGTCGCCGTGATTCCCAGGGGTACTGCGTATCGCGCGCGCATCCACCCATCGTGTCAGACCCGAAGGCCCCTTAAATCAGCGGGCGTCGGGCCGTACGCACCTGCGACAATCACTGCATGACCACGCTCAAGTCGAAGCTTCAGGAAGACCTCACCTCCGCGATCAGGGGGCGTGACGAGCTGCGCTCCTCGACGCTCCGGCTGACCCTCACCGCCATCACGAAGGAGGAGGTCTCGGGCAAGACGGCCCGCGAGCTCTCCGACGACGAGGTGCAGAAGGTGATCACCCGCGAGGCGAAGAAGCGCCGCGAGGCCGCGGAGGCCTTCGCCCAGGGCGGTCGCGCCGAGCAGGCCGCGCGGGAGAAGGCGGAGGGCGAGATCCTCGCCGACTACCTCCCCAAGCAGCTCTCCGACGACGAGCTCCAGGCGATCGTCGCCGGCGCCGTCGAGGAGGCCAGGGCCGCCGGTGCCGAGGGTCCGCGCGCCATGGGCCAGGTCATGAAGATCGTGAACCCGAAGGTCGCGGGCCTCGCGGAGGGCGGCCGCGTCGCCGCCGCGGTCAAGAAGCAGCTCGCGGGCTGAGCGAAGGCTCCGTAGTACGCAGGTGAATCTCCGCCCGCGTGCGTACGTGAATGAGGGCGCCCCCTGAAGCCAGGGGGCGCCCTCATTCATGCGTCTCGCGAGCGGGTGCTGCCGAGGGAGCTAGCGGTTCCAGCCGCCGATCCCGCCCCCGTTGCCATTGCCGTTCCCGCCGTTGCCACCGCCGCCGATGACGTCGTCCGGCAGGGTGATGTCCGGCCAGGGATTGTCGCCCCCGCCTCCACCGCCCCCGCTGTTGTCGCCGCCGCCACCGCCGTTGTTGCCGCCACCGCCCGGCTTGTCGTCGTCGTGGTGCTTGTCCTTGTCCTTGTCGCCGTTCGGGATGTGGACGGTGTTGAAGCCCGGCGCGGGCTTGCCCGCGAGCGCACCGCTCATCGCGTCCCGCCAGATCGGACCCGGCACCTCGCCGCCGAAGACCTTGTCGTACGGGACCCCGCCGATGTTGATGTCGACCATCTGCCGCTTGTGCTGCGGGTCGCCGACCCAGACCGCGCCCGACATGTTCGGGGTGTAGCCCACGAACCAGGCGGCGTAGCGGAAGTCGGTCGTACCCGTCTTGCCCGCGCTCGCGCGGGAGCCGAGACCGGCCTGCTTACCGGTTCCGTCCTCGACCACGCCCTTCAGGAGGGTGTTGATCGTGTCGGCCGTCTTCGCGGACATCGCGCGCGAGCACGTCGACTTCGGCACCGGCAGCGACTTGCCGCCCGGCGCGGAGATCGACTCGATCGCGACGGGCGAGCAGTACTTGCCGCGCGCCGCGAACGTCGCGTACGCGCCCGCCATCGTCAGCGGCGACATCTCCTGGGTGCCGAGCGCGATCGACGGCGCCTGGTCGATCTTCCTGCCGTCGGCCCGCTCGACGCCCATCTTCTTGGCCATCTGCGTCACCGGGCAGATCCCGATGTCGCCGATCATCTCGACGTAGTAGGTGTTGACCGACTTCGCGGTCGCTTCCCGCATGTCGTACGGGCCGACCTCGGACTCGTTCTCGTTGGTCAGCTTGGCGCCGCCCGAGTTGAGCCACTTCTTGCCGTCACAGGCCGCGACGCTGTCGGGGTACGGCATCTCGTACGGGGAGCCGTAGCTCTTCGTCGGGGACATGCCGCCCTCCAGGGCGGCGGCGGCCACGATGGGCTTGAACGTCGAACCCGGCTGGTAGCCCGCGCCGCCGCCCATGGCGTGGTCGACGGACAGGTTCATCGAGGTCTCGTTGTCCTTGAGATTGATGCCGTAGGGCCGCGACTGGCCCATGCCCAGGATCTTGCCGGTGCCCGGCTCGACGATGGTGGCCGCCGTCGCCACGTCGTCGGACTGGTTGACGTGATCCTTTATCGAGGCCTGCACGGACTGCTGCGACTGCGGGTCGAGGGTCGTCTTGATCCGCAGACCGCCCTGGTTCCAGACCTTGGCCCGGTCCTTCTGGGTCTTGCCGAAGACCGGGTCGGAGAGGAAGACCTCGCGTACGTAGTCACAGAAGAACCCGGCGCCGCTGACCGCCGTGATGCAGCCGTTCTTCGGCTTGCTCACCTTCAGGCCGAGCGGCTTGTCCTTCGCCTCCGCGGCCTCCGCCTGCGTGATGTCGTGCGTCTCCGCCATCCGCTGGAGCACCGTGTTGCGGCGCTTGGTGGCTTCCTCGGAGTCGTTCACGGGGTCGTACCGGCTGGGGGACTGCACGATGCCGGCGAGCAGCGCGGCCTCCTGGACCTGGAGGTCCTTGGCGGGCTTGGAGAAGTAGCGCTGGGCGGCGGCCTCGACTCCGTACGCCTGCTGGCCGAAGTAGGTGATGTTCAGGTAGTTGCTGAGGATGCGCTTCTTGCCCAGCTTGTCCTCGACCTGGATCGCGTACTTCAGCTCGCGGATCTTGCGCCCGAGGGTCTGCTGGGTGGCCTCGGCGACCTTCGTCGGGTCGTTGCCCGCCTCCTCGACGAAGACGTTCTTCACGTACTGCTGCGTGAGGGTGGACGCGCCCTGGGAGACGCCGCCGCTCTGCGCGTTCTGGTTCAGCGCGCGCAGGATGCCCTTCGCGTCGACCGCGCCGTGCTCGTAGAAGCGCGAGTCCTCGATGGCGACGATCGCCTTCTGCATGTACGGCGAGATTTCCTTGAGCGGCACCACCGTGCGGTCACGTGAGTAGACCGTGGCGATGGAGCCGCCCTTGTTGTCCAGGATCGTGGTGCGCTGGCTCAGCGGCGGCTGCTCCAGGTTGGAGGGGATCTCGTCGAACTCCTCCACCGAGCCCTTCGCCGCGAGGCCGAGCGCGCCGGCCGCGGGCAGTGCGATGCCTGCCAGCACGGCTCCCGCGAGCACACTGACACCTAGGAACTTCGCGGCCTGCTGAGTTGGTGACAGACCACCGCCCGAGCGCTTCTTTCCCATGGAGGGCAGCCTACGTTCTGAATCGCCGGACACGCCTCAATGCCTTGGCCTAAGCTGCTCTCAACTGTCACAGCAGTGCGGTTTGGCAACAGCCCCTCTCTCGGTCCCGAATCCCGAACGGGGTCCCCCTGCTCTTCACGAGCTCGATCAAGCTCGGATCAAACCCGGATCGAGCTCGGATGAGTGCCCGAATTCGCCTCATGCGGCATTCGATGCCCGTTGTGACTCAGCTGAAGTGCCCGCATTTGCCGGGTTCATCACGCATGTCGCCAGCTCACTCCGTCGGGTGATCTGCCGCTTACGCATAGTCCGTTCGGGCCATTCAAGATTGGGCCCGAAGGGGGTGTTGCGCTGTGCCCACCTTCCGTAACGTCCTCAACTGGCGGCGGTGAATATGCCGCTGCCGCCGTGGGGGAGCCTCGATTCGGGAGAGGACGGCGCCGGTATGGGCTGGGTAACCGACTGGAGTGCGCAGGCGGCCTGCCGCACTACCGATCCAGATGAACTGTTCGTTCAAGGAGCAGCGCAGAACAGGGCCAAGGCGGTGTGCACCGGTTGCCCGGTGCGCACGGAGTGCCTGGCCGACGCGCTGGACAACCGCGTCGAATTCGGCGTGTGGGGTGGCATGACCGAGCGGGAGCGCCGCGCATTGCTGCGCAGGCGTCCCACCGTCACCTCATGGCGCCGTCTGCTGGAGACGGCGCGCTCCGAGTACGAGCGTGGCGCGGGCCTGCTGCCCGTGGACTTGGAGGACGACGAGACGTACGAGAGCTACGCGGCAGTGGGCTAGCGCCCGTCCGCCGCGTGGCGGTATCGAAGGACCCCCACCAGCCATGAGGCAGCGGGCCGGCCATCAGCCATGAGGCAGCGGGTCAGCCCCGCTGCTCAGGCAGCTCCGGCCGGATCACCGTCAGTACCGGCCGCGAGCCGGTCCCCGATGGCCCGAAGGCCTGCCAGGTCATGCACGTCGCCCGGCAGCGCCGTCACTTCGGCCACGGCCACTTCGGGGTGCAGCGCGGTGAAGCGGTCGCGCGTGCGCTGTTCGCGCGCGAGCAGCTGCATGCGTTCCGCGTGCAGACGCAGCAGACCGGCGGTCAGCTGGGCCACGGGTGGATGCGTGTCCTGCCTGTCCTGCGTGTCGGAAGATGCCGGGGTCCCGGAGGACTCAGCGGTCTCGGAGGACTCGGAATCGCCGGCGGTCTCAGGACCGGCGGCGTCGGTACCAACGGGGGCCTCGGGGGAGTGGCCGGGAGCCTCGTGGGAGCTACGAACTCCAACCTTCCCGTCCTCCTGATCCACAATGCGGCTCTCGTCAAGATTTTCCGCGGCGGCAAGAGCCCGCTCGGCCGAGAGCTGGGCGGCGCCGCTGCCGTGCACCCGGTTGAGGACGAGACCGGCGAGCGGCATGTCGTCCGCTGCCAGGCGTTCCACGAAGTACGCCGCCTCGCGCAGCGCGTCCCGCTCCGGCGACGCCACCACGAGGAACGCCGTTCCCGGCGCCTGGAGCAGCCGGTACGTGGCGTCCGCGCGGGTGCGGAATCCGCCGAACATGGTGTCCATCGCGGCGACGAACGTCTGCACGTCACGCAGCAGCTGACCGCCGAGCAGCTTGCCCAGGGCCCCCGTCATCATCGACATCCCGACGTTCAGGAACTTCATCCCGGCCCGGCCGCCCACCTTCGCCGGGGCCATGAGTACCCGGATCAGCTTCCCGTCCAGGAAGGAGCCGAGGCGCTTGGGCGCGTCGAGGAAGTCCAGGGCCGAGCGCGAGGGCGGCGTGTCGACGACGATCAGGTCCCACTCGTCGCGGGCGCGCAGCTGCCCCAGCTTCTCCATCGCCATGTACTCCTGCGTGCCCGCGAAGCCCGCCGAAAGCGACTGGTAGAAGGGGTTGTTGAGGATCGCGCTCGCCCGCTCCTTGTCCGCGTGCGCCTCGACGATCTCGTCGAAGGTGCGCTTCATGTCGAGCATCATGGCGTGCAGCTCGCCGTCGCCTTCGGACCCGTCGATGGACTTGACCCGGCGCGGGACGTTGTCGAGCGAGTCGATCCCCATGGACTGGGCGAGCCGGCGTGCCGGGTCGATGGTCAGGACGACGACCTTGCGGCCCCGCTCGGCTGCGCGCAGGCCGAGTGCCGCCGCCGTGGTCGTCTTGCCGACGCCTCCGGAGCCGCAGCACACCACGATGCGGGTCTTCGGATCGTCGAGCAGGGTGTCCACGTCGAGCGTGCGGGCCGGGGCCAGGGGGCGTGTCGTGTCCGCGTTCCGTGCCGGGTCCGAGGTCATGCGATCCCTTGCTTCCGCAGTTCCGTGGCAAGTTCGTAGAGACCCGCCAGGTCCATTCCGCCCGCAAGGAGCGGGAGTTCGTGCAGGGGGAGGCCGAGCTCGCCCAGGACGTCCCGCTGGGAGCGTTCGAGGGCGTGCCGCTCGGCGTACTCTGCGGCCTGCTCCAGGAGCGGGTCGACCAGACGCTCGGCGACACCCCCGCGCCGGGCCCCGCCGAGTCCGGCGGCGGACAGGGACTTGGCGATGGCGGTGCGCGGGGTCTGCCCGAGTCCGAGCTCCAGGGAGGCCTCGTCGAGCAGCGCGGGCCGCACCATGTTCACGATGACGCGCCCCACGGGGAGCTTCGCGGCCCGCAGCTCGCCGATCCCGTCGGCGGTCTCCTGGACGGGCATCTCTTCGAGCAGCGTCACCAGGTGCACCGCTGTCTCGGGCGACTTCAGGACGCGCATCACGGCCTGCGCCTGATTGTGTATGGGCCCGATCTTGGCGAGCCCCGCGACTTCGTCGTTCACGTTCAGAAAGCGGGTGATGCGGCCGGTGGGCGGCGCGTCCATCACCACGCAGTCGTACGCGTACTGGCCGTTCTTGTCCTTGCGGCGTACGGCTTCGCAGGCCTTGCCGGTCAGCAGGACGTCCCGCAGACCCGGCGCGATGGTGGTGGCGAAGTCGATGGCGCCGAGTTTCTTGAGCGCGCGTCCGGCGCCCCCCAGCTTGTAGAACATCTGGAGGTAGTCGAGCAACGCCAGTTCGGGATCGATGGCGAGGGCATACACCTCCCCGCCCCCGGGAGCGACGGCGATCTTCCGCTCCTCATACGGCAGCGCTTCGGTCTCGAAGAGCTGCGCGATGCCTTGTCTGCCCTCGACCTCCACGAGGAGGGTGCGCTTGCCCTCCGTCGCGAGGGCGAGCGCGAGTGCGGCGGCCACCGTGGTCTTGCCGGTACCGCCCTTGCCGCTGACGACCTGGAGCCTGCTCACACTTCCGAGCCTAACCAGTCGCCGTCCGGCCTAAGCAGGAGGCCACCGTGAACAGCGCCGCACAACGGCTACAGTCGGCCATATGACCAAGTGGGAATACGCAACCGTGCCGCTGCTCGTCCATGCCACGAAGCAGATTCTGGACACCTGGGGCGAGGACGGCTGGGAGCTCGTCCAGGTCGTGCCCGGGCCGAACAACTCCGAGCAGCTCGTGGCCTACCTGAAGCGGGAGAAGCAGGGATGAGCGGGGCCGTCGAGGCGAAGCTGGCCGAGCTCGGGCTGACCCTGCCCGAGGTCGTGCCGCCGCTCGCCGCCTATCAGCCCGCGGTGCAGTCCGGTGTGTACGTGTACACCTCGGGCCAGCTTCCGATGGTGGAGGGCAAGCTTCCGGTGACCGGCAAGGTCGGCGCCGAGGTGACCCCCGAGGAGGCCAAGGAACTGGCCCGCACGTGTGGCCTGAACGCGCTCGCCGCGGTGAAGTCCATCGCCGGTGACCTGGACCGCGTCGCCCGCGTCGTGAAGGTCGTCGGCTTCGTGGCGTCCGCCCCGGACTTCACGGGCCAGCCCGCGGTGATCAACGGCACCAGCGAGCTGCTCGGCGAGGTGCTCGGCGACAAGGGCGTGCACGCCCGCAGCGCGGTGGGCGTCGCGGTGCTGCCGCTCGACGCGCCGGTCGAGGTCGAGATCCAGGTGGAGCTCACCGAGGCCTGATCCCGGACCGGCCGAGGCCCGATCGCTGCCTACTGGCACCCGATAGTTGCCTCTCGAACATCAGCCCACTAGGGGATAGCCTCCGCCCATGGCTAATGGGCAGTGGTATCCCCCGGAGTGGCCCGACCGCATCCGTGCGCTGAGCAGCGGCGAACTGACGCCCGCGACTCCGCGCAGGGCTGCCACGGTCATGCTCCTGCGGGACTCCGTGGCGGGCCCCGCCGTACACATGCTGCGCAGACGCGCCTCCATGGCCTTCGCCGGAGGCGCGTACGCGTATCCGGGCGGCGGCGTGGACCCGCGCGACGACGACCACCTCGTGCGCTGGGCGGGTCCGTCCCTCGCGGCCTGGGCCGCGCGCCTGGGCGTGGACGAGCCGGGCGCCCAGGCGATCGTGTGCGCCGCCGTCCGCGAGACGTTCGAGGAAGCGGGCGTTCTCCTTGCCGGGCCGACCCCGTCGAGCGTCGTCGGCGACACCACGGGGGACGACTGGGAGGCGGACCGCGAGGCGCTGGTGGCCCGCGAATTCTCCTTCGCCGAGTTCCTGGACCGGCGGGGCCTGGTCCTCCGTAGTGACCTGCTTGCCGCGTGGGCCCGCTGGATCACTCCGGAGTTCGAGCCGAAGCGCTACGACACGTTCTTCTTCGTGGCGGCCCTCCCGGAGGGGCAGCGCACCCGCAACGCCTCTACGGAGGCCGACCGCACCGTGTGGATCACTCCGGGGGAGGCCACCGCGGGATACGACAAGGGCGACCTCCTGATGATGCCGCCGACCATCGCGACCCTGCGCCAGTTGAGCCGCTGCGGATCGGCCGCGGACGCCCTGGCCGCGGCGCCCCAGCGCGACCTGACGCCGGTTCTCGCGCAAGCGCGCTTCGAGGACGGCGAATTGGTGCTGTCCTGGCCGGGCCACGCGAATTCACCAAGCACATCCCCACGGGCGGCCCCGCGTGACCACGACAGCGCCTGCCGCGCCCGCTGACCCTGCCGCGCCCGCTGACCCTGCCGCGCCCGCCACCCCCGCCACCCCTGCTGTCCCCCCTGCCACGAACCGGACGGGAGCCACCCCCGCATGACCGAAGCCGCCGCCCTCCCCGGCCAGCCCAGGGGCGGGGTCCTCAGCGGTCCCGCCACCGCCCGCGCGGTCAACGTACTGGCCCCCAACGCGTCCGCGATGACGCTGGACGGGACCAACACGTGGATCGTGTCCGAGCCGGACTCCGGCCTCGCGGTCGTCATCGACCCGGGGCCCCTGGACGACGCGCACCTCCAGAACGTCATTGCCACCGCGGAGAAGGCCGGGCAGCGCGTCGCGCTCACCCTCCTCACCCATGGCCACCCCGACCACGCGGAGGGCGCCGCGCGCTTCGCCGAGCTGACCCGGACCAAGGTGCGGGCCCTGGACCCCGCGCTGCGCCTGGGCGACGAGGGCCTGGACGCGGGTGACGTGATCACGACGGGCGGCCTGGAACTGCGGGTGGTCCCGACGCCGGGCCACACCGCGGACTCCCTCTGCTTCCATCTCCCGGCCGATCAGGCCGTCCTGACGGGGGATACGGTCCTGGGCCGCGGTACGACGGTCGTGGCGCACCCTGACGGCCGTCTGGGGGACTATCTCGACTCCCTGCGGCGGCTGCGGTCCCTGACGGTGGACGACGGCGTGCACACGGTCCTGCCGGGCCACGGGCCGGTCCTGGAGGATGCGCAGGGGGTCGTCGAGTTCTACCTCGCCCACCGCGCGAACCGCCTGGCCCAGGTCGAGACAGCCGTCGAGAACGGCTACGCGGCGCCCGCGGAGGTGGTCGCCCACGTGTACGCGGACGTCGACCGCTCCCTGTGGCCGGCAGCGGAACTCTCGGTCAGGGCGCAGCTGGACTACCTGACGGAACACGGCTTGATCTAGCCGTATCCCGGCGCCCCATCCCGGCGCCTAGCGTCGGCGCCGAAGCACGGATGGGGTCCCGCCTCCTGAGAGGCGGGACCCCATCCACGTACAAGAAACAGCGTCAGCGACCCCGTGTCAGCGCGAGCGCTTGGCCAGCCGCTCCACGTCCAGCAGGATCACCGCGCGAGCCTCGAGACGGAGCCAACCGCGCCCGGCGAAGTCCGCCAGAGCCTTGTTTACCGTCTCGCGGGAGGCGCCGACCAGCTGGGCCAGCTCTTCCTGCGTGAGGTCGTGCACGACGTGGATGCCCTCTTCGGACTGCACGCCGAAGCGGCGCGACAGGTCCAGAAGGGCCCGGGCCACACGCCCGGGCACGTCGGAGAAGACCAGATCGGACATCTGGTCGTTGGTCTTGCGAAGGCGCCGCGCGACGGCACGCAGCAGCGCCGCTGCCACCTCGGGCCGGGCGTTCAGCCACGGCTGGAGGTCGCCGTGCCCGAGACCGAGCAGCTTGACCTCGGTGAGCGCGGAGGCGGTTGCCGTACGCGGGCCCGGGTCGAACAGCGAAAGCTCACCGATGAGCTCGCCGGGACCGAGCACCGCGAGCATGTTCTCGCGGCCGTCGGGTGAGGTGCGGTGCAGCTTCACCTTGCCCTCGGTGACCACGTACAGGCGGTCTCCGGGGTCACCTTCATGGAAAAGCGCATCCCCGCGCGCGAGCGTCACCTCACTCATGGAGGCGCGGAGCTCCGCGGCCTGCTCGTCATCGAGCGCCGCGAAGAGCGGGGCGCGCCGCAGAACGTCGTCCACGAGTTCTCTCCTTGTCGACCTGCATCAGGGGACCGTGCTCCCCATTTTGCCGGACGGTCCAAACAGTGTGATCAGTCACAAGTCTGCCGCACTGGCGTCGCATGCTGTGCGGGAGGGGGCCAATTGGGGGCCGATCCATAGGCTCCAGGGCGGATGTCAGTGTCGGGCTCTAGGCTGGCCGAGTGTCCAAAAAGCCGGTGAGAACACAGGCCAGAGGGGCAGAGATGGCGAAAGCCCGCTCTGATTCTGCTGTGGGCGAACATGCTTCCGTCAAGTCAGACAATGCGACAAAAGGGACAAGGGTGCCACCGGTGAGCAAGCCTTCGGAGAAGAATCAGGCCACCGTCGGCGCGGCGAAACCCACCGCGGCGAAGAGGGCCGCCCCGGTGAAGAAGGACGCCCCGGCCAAAAAGGCCGGCGCGGCCAGGAAGACCTCGGCGGCCGCGAAGACCGCCGTGGCCAAAAAGGCAGCTCCTGCTAAGAAGGCAGCCCCGGCAGCGAAGACCACCCCGGCCAAGAAGACCACCCCGGCCAAAGCCAAGCCCGAGTCCCGCACCGCCCTCGTCCGCCGTGCCCGCCGCATCAACCGCGAGCTCGCGGAGGTGTACTCGTACGCCCACCCCGAGCTGGACTTCGAGAACCCCTTCGAGCTCCTGGTGGCCACGGTCCTCTCCGCGCAGACCACCGACCTGCGGGTGAACCAGACGACCCCGCGCCTCTTCGCCGCGTACCCGACCCCGGAGGACCTCGCCGCCGCCAACCCCGAAGAGGTCGAGGAACTGATCCGGCCGACCGGGTTCTTCCGGGCGAAGACGAAGTCGATCATGGGGCTCGCCACCGCCCTGCGGGACCACCACGGCGGAGAGGTCCCCGGCCGCATAGAGGACCTGGTCAAGCTGCCGGGCGTAGGCCGGAAGACCGCGTTCGTCGTGCTGGGGAACGCCTTCGGAGTCCCCGGCATCACCGTGGACACCCACTTCGGGCGCCTCGTCCGCCGCTGGAAGTGGACCGAGGAGACCGACCCGGAGAAGGTGGAGGCAGCCGTCGCCGACCTCTTCCCGAAGAGCGAGTGGACGATGCTCTCGCACCGCGTGATCTTCCACGGCCGCCGGATCTGCCACTCCCGCAAGCCCGCCTGCGGCGCCTGCCCGATCGCCGATCTCTGCCCGTCGTACGGAGAGGGCGAGACCGACCCGGAGAAGGCCAAGAAGCTCCTGAAGTACGAGATGGGCGGCCTGCCGGGCCAGCGCCTCAAGCCCCCGCCGGACTACCCCGGAAAGGCCGCGCCCCCGCTGGGCGCCGCATGACCGAGGAACCAACCGAGGGTCCACAGGCGTTGTCCAGAGTTGGACGGGGGTGCCGATGACGCACGCGAGCGACACGAGCGAGACAACCGACACGAGCGATACGCACATGAGCAACGGGAACGGACGGCCCGGCAGCACGGGCAGCGCAGGCAACACAGGCAGCCCCAACGGCCACGTGCGCCTCAGCACCGACGGCCTGCCCGCCTGGCTCGACCCCGTCGCCCGCGCCGCCGAGACGGTCCGGCCGACCCAGCTCAGCCGCTTCCTGCCCCCGGAGAGCGGCGCCGGACGCCAGTCGGCCGTGCTCGTCCTCTTCGGAGAGGGCGCGCGCGGCCCCGAGCTGCTCCTCATGGAGCGAGCCGGCAACCTCCGCTCGCACGCGGGCCAGCCCTCCTTCCCCGGCGGCTCCCTCGACCCCGAGGACGGCGACCCGCTGACGGACGGTCCGCTGCGCGCCGCCCTGCGCGAGGCCGAGGAGGAGACCGGACTCGACCCCCGGGGCGTCCAGCTCTTCGGCGTGCTCCCCAAGCTCTTCATCCCGGTGAGCGACTTCGTGGTGACCCCGGTGCTCGGCTGGTGGCGCACACCGACCCCGGTCGGCGTCGTCGATCCGGCCGAGACGGCCCGCGTCTTCACCGTCCCCGTGTCCGATCTCACGGATCCCGGCAACCGCGCGACGACGGTTCATCCGATGGGCCACAAAGGCCCGGCGTTCCTCGTCGAATCCGCTCTGGTCTGGGGTTTTACGGCCGGAGTGATCGACAGGATCCTGCATTTCGCAGGCTGGGAGCGCCCCTGGGACCGCACCAAGCAGGTGCCGCTCGACTGGCGCGCATGACAAGGTTGCGGGGACGTGGCGACCGCGATGCGAGGCGAGGATTGAATAGGTGAACGTGCTGGACATCCTTCTGGTGGTCGCCGCCGTGTGGTTCGCGGTCGTCGGCTACCGCCAGGGATTCGTCGTCGGCATCCTGTCGGTGATCGGCTTCCTGGGCGGCGGACTCGTCGCGGTGTACCTGCTGCCCGTCATCTGGGGCGCCCTGACGGACGACGAGGGATCGGTGAGCACGACGGCCGCCGTCGTCGCCGTGGTCATCGTGATCGTCTGTGCCTCCATCGGTCAGGCCTTCACCACGCATCTGGGCAACAAGCTCCGCAGATACATCACTTGGCAGCCCGCCCGCGCCCTCGACGCCACGGGCGGCGCGCTGGTCAACGTGGTGGCGATGCTTCTGGTCGCCTGGCTGATCGGATCCGCCCTCGCGGGCACGACGCTGCCGACCGTCGGCAAGGAAGTGCGCAACTCCAAGATCCTCCTCGGTGTCTCGCGCACGCTGCCTGGCCAGGCCGACACCTGGTTCGCCGACTTCTCCTCGGTCCTCGCGCGCAACGGCTTCCCGCAGGTCTTCAGCCCGTTCTCGAACGAACCCATCACCGACGTCAAGGCTCCGGACCCCAAGCTCGCCAAGAGCGCGGTCGCCACGAAGGCCAAGCGCTCCATCGTGAAGGTGCAGGGCGAGGCCCGCGGCTGCGGAAAGGTCCTTGAAGGCACCGGCTTCGTCTTCTCCGACCGCCGCGTCATGACGAACGCACACGTGGTCGGCGGCGTGGACGAGCCGACCGTCCAGATAGGCGGAGACGGCCGTACGTACGACGCGAAGGTCGTGCTCTACGACTGGGAGCGCGACATCGCCGTACTGGACGTGCCGACCCTCCAGGCGCCCGCGCTGAAGTTCACGTCGAAGGACGCGGGCAGCGGTGACAACGCCATCGTCGCCGGCTTCCCGGAGAACGGCCCCTACGACGTCCGCCCCGCGCGTGTACGCGGACGCATCACGGCCAAGGGCCCGGACATCTACCACCGGGGCACCGTGCGCCGCGACGTCTACTCCCTCTACGCGACCGTCCGCCAGGGCAACTCCGGCGGCCCGCTGCTCACGTCCGACGGCAAGGTCTACGGCGTGGTCTTCGCGAAGTCACTGGACGACCCGGACACCGGCTACGCACTCACCGCCGACGAGGTCCGTGAGGACATCGATGCGGGCCGCACCGCCAACCAGGAGGTCGACAGCGAGGGCTGCGCGCTGTAGCCGGGGCCGCAGTCAGGGACAGCCGGCAGTCGGGGACAGTCGGGGGAGCAGGCGGATCAGTCGCGGGTATGCCTCAACCGCGCCGAGACCCAGCGGGCCCTGCGGCGCAGGATGTGGGGAATGCCAATGCCTTGAGCAGGGCCTTCATGGCCCGGATCATGCGGGCCGCCCCTCTCACGGCTGTTCAGCGCGATGGCCGAGCGGCGGTTGCGTGCTACTTCACTGTAGTCCTGCGTCCAGCCCATACCCCGACGTGTGCCCGTGCCTCAAGGTCGGTAATCGCGCCCACGCGCCCCAATTGGCCTATGCGGGTGGCAAGTAGCCGTTCGTAGGACAGGCGTTCCACTACTCCCCGGTATGGAAGCCTTCCTGACTCCGATTCAGGTGTTTTGTACCCCTACCGGTCCGGCTCCGGGTCCTTCAGCCAGTTCACCAATTCGGTGGAGAAGGCCACCGGGTCCTCCTCCTGCGGGAAGTGCCCGAGACCGTCGAACAGCCGCCAGCGGTAAGGCGCTTCGACGTACTCGCCCGAGCCCGCCGCGCTGCGCGTACGCATCACCGGGTCCAGGGAGCCGTGCAGATGCAGCGTGGGAACCCGGACGGGGCGCTTCATACGCCGGTTGAACTGGATGCCGTCCGGACGGGCCATCGACCGCACCATCCAGCGGTACGGCTCGATCGAGCAGTGCGCCGTCGACGGAATCGTCATGGCGCGGCGGTAGGTCTCCACCGCCTCGTCGTCCGGAAGCCGCGGCCCCGACCAGTCCCGCACCAGACGCCCCACCAGAGCCGCGTCGTCCGCGACGAGTTGGCGCTCCGGCAGCCACGGCCGCTGGAAGCCCCACACGTACGAACCGGCGGCGGTCTGCTTGCGGTCCGAGAGCATCGCCGAGCGCCAGCGGCGCGGATGCGGCATCGAGGAGACGGCGAGACGGCGCACCAGCTTGGGACGCATCACGGCCGCCGTCCACGCGAGGTAACCGCCCAGGTCGTGCCCGACGAGCGCGGCGTCCGGCTCGCCGAGGGACCGGATGACGCCGGTGATGTCGAGCGCGAGGTTCGCCGGGTCGTAACCGCGCGGCGTACGGTCGCTGCCGCCCACACCCCGCAGGTCCATCGCGACCGCGCGGAAACCCGCGTCGGCGAGCGCCGCCATCTGGTGCCGCCAGGTCCACCAGAACTGCGGAAAGCCGTGCAGGAGCAGCACGAGCGGCCCGTCGCCCATCTCGGCGATGTGGAAGCGCGCGCCGTTGGCGGCGACGTCGCGATGCGTCCACGGCCCTTCAATGCGTACGGGTGACGCGGCTTGGGCCGGATGGGGGGCGGGTGTGGCGGGGTCCGTCATGAAGACGAGCGTGCCACAGCTGCCGCCTTCCCACTGACACGGTCGGCGGTGGCACCCGCGGGGGTGATGGCCGCCACGGGGCTCACCGGACGCGGATGCGGCTTGACGTTCTGCAGCACGGCAGCCGTCTCCTTGGCCGAAGCGGCGGCCTTCTGCGGACCCTTGCCCTTCTTGGCCTTCTTCGCGAAGACGACGCCGATCAGCGCGAGCACCCCGGCGACCAGGACGTTCGCCGCGAAGGAGAGCAGGAAGCAGACCGCCATGTTCCAGCCGCTCCACGTACGGATGCCGTACGCGAGGGCGAAGCTCAGCATGGGCAGCGAGAAGAGCAGCACCGCCCCGGCGGCGGCGAACGCGCCACCGCCGACCGCACCCCGCTTGACGTCCTGCCGCAGCTGGGCCTTGGCCAGCGCGATCTCGTCGTGCACCAGCGCGGACATCTCGCTGGTCGCGTGGGAGACCAGCTGGCCGAGGCTGCGTTCGGTGCCGACGGGCCCGTCGGGTGTGCTCATCGCTTTCCCCTTCTCCGTAAGCCTGCGTAAGCGTGCTCACAACGACTGTTCGTTTTCGACCGTTCGTTTACGACCGCTCGGCACAGCCTGCGCAGTCAGGTCTGCTCAGATCATGCCGGACCCTCGTCATCGGCGCGTGCCCCGGCCGACACTTCGGCAAGCCTGCGATGTTCGGCCGCCTTCTTTTCGTAGATCGCGGCCATCCGCAGGTGGTACTCCGGCTTGTCCTGTTCGTACACGTCCGGGATGCCGTCGAGGTCGTCGTCGCGCTCCTCGTCGTCGTACAGCGCGCGGTAGCGGGCATTGCGCACCTTGAGCAGGATCCCGGAGAGCACGGCCGCGATGAGAGAGCCCATCAGGACGGCTGCCTTGATCTCGTCGGTGAGCAGCGGGTCCTCGGTGAAGGCGAGTTCCCCGATCAGGAGCGAGACGGTGAAGCCGATGCCGGCGAGCGAAGCGACCGCGAACACGTCCGGCCACGCGAGTTCCTCGTTGAGCTCGGCCCTGGTGAAGCGCGCCGCGAGCCAGGTGCCGCCGAAGATGCCGATCGCCTTGCCGACCACGAGGCCGAGCACCACGCCGAGCGTCTCCGGCTTGCTGAAGACATCTCCCAGCGCACCGCCCGACACCGCCACACCGGCGCTGAACAGCGCGAACAACGGCACCGCGAGGCCCGCGGAGAGAGGTCGCACGAGGTGCTCGATGTGCTCGCCGGGGGAGTGCTCCTCGCCCTCGCGGCGGGTGCAGCGCAGCATCAGGCCCATCGCGACACCGGCGATGGTGGCGTGGATGCCGCTGTTGTACATCAGCCCCCAGATGACCAGGGCCAGCGGAACGTAGACGTACCAGCCGCGTACGCCCTTGCGGAGCAGCAGCCAGAAGACCGCGAGGCCGATGACCGCGCCGCCGAGCGCGGCGAAATTGAGGTCGCTGGTGAAAAACACCGCGATGATCAGGATCGCGAAGAGGTCGTCGACGACGGCGAGCGTGAGCAGGAAGGCGCGCAGCGCGGACGGCAGCGAGGTGCCGATGACCGCGAGGACGGCGAGCGCGAAGGCGATGTCCGTGGCCGTCGGCACCGCCCAGCCGTCGAGGGAACCGCCGCCGGCCGTGTTGACCAGGACGTACACGAGGGCCGGTACGGCCATGCCGCAGAGCGCGGCGATGACGGGCAGCGCGGCGGCCTTCGGGTCGCTCAGGTCGCCCGCGACCAGCTCACGCTTGAGTTCGATTCCGGCGACGAAGAAGAAGACGGCGAGCAGTCCGTCGGCCGCCCAGTGCGCGACGGAGAGGTCGAGGCCGAGGGAGCCGGGCCCCAGGTGGAAGCCGCTCACCGACTCGTACGAGCCTCCGGCGGTGTTCGCCCAGATCAGTGCGGTGACGGCGGCGACGAGGAGGAGGACACCGCCGACGGTCTCGGTACGCAGCGCGTTCGCGACGAAGTTCCGCTCGGGCAGGGAGAGCCGTCCGAGGAGCTTGCGGTTGCTGCTGCGGTTCTTGCCGTTGCTGGGTGCGGGCGCGGCCACGGGGGTCGACCTCCGGTCGGTAGGCAGGACGAATCACTTGCCGACCAGACTTCCCGGCGCACCTAGGTTCTTCTTGTCGCGATGTTGACGCGATCCTTAGCTTACCTAACGTACGCCCGGATGTATCCGGCGATCATCACTTTATGCGCAAGAGGGGCACCCGGCGTGGTGCCGGGTGCCCCTCATCGCCTTGCGTCCGACTAGTCCTCGCTGGGTGCGGCCGGCAGCTTGGTCTGGATCAGGTCCATCACGGAGGAGTCCGTGAGCGTGGTGACGTCACCCAGCTCGCGGTTCTCGGCGACGTCCCGCAGGAGGCGCCGCATGATCTTGCCGGAGCGCGTCTTGGGCAGCTCGGCCACCGGAAGGACGCGCTTGGGCTTGGCGATCGGGCCGAGCGTGGTGCCCACGTGGTTGCGCAGGTCCGCCACGAGCCCTTCGTCGTCGGCGTTGGCCGTGCCCCGCAGGATCACGAAGGCGACGATGGCCTGACCGGTGGTCTCGTCGGCGGCGCCCACGACGGCGGCCTCGGCGACCGCCGGGTGCGAGACGAGGGCGGATTCGACCTCGGTGGTGGAGATGTTGTGCCCGGACACGAGCATCACGTCGTCCACACGGCCCAGGAGCCAGACGTCGCCGTCGTCGTCCTTCTTGGCACCGTCACCGGCGAAGTACTTGCCCTCGAAGCGCGACCAGTAGGTGTCGATGAAGCGCTGGTCGTCGCCCCAGATGGTGCGCAGCATGGAGGGCCACGGCTCGGTCAGGACGAGGTAGCCGCCACCGCCGTCCGGCACTTCGCGCGCCTCGTCGTCCACGACGGTCGCCGAGATGCCGGGCAGTGCGCGCTGGGCGCTGCCGGGCTTGGTCTCGGTGACGCCGGGCAGCGGCGAGATCATCATGGCGCCGGTCTCGGTCTGCCACCAGGTGTCCACGATGGGGCACTTGTCGGCGCCGATGTTCTTGCGGTACCACATCCACGCTTCGGGGTTGATCGGCTCACCGACCGAACCGAGCACCCGCAGGCTGGAGAGGTCGAACTTCGCGGGGATGTCGTCGCCCCACTTCATGAACGTGCGGATCGCGGTGGGCGCGGTGTAGAGGATGGTCACGCCGTACTTCTGGACGATCTCCCAGAAGCGCCCCTGGTGCGGGGTGTCGGGCGTGCCCTCGTACATGACCTGGGTCGCGCCGTTCGCGAGGGGGCCGTAGGTGATGTACGAGTGCCCGGTGACCCAGCCGATGTCGGCGGTGCACCAGTAGACGTCGGTTTCCGGCTTGAGGTCGAAGACGGCGTGGTGGGTGTAGGCGGCCTGGGTGAGGTAGCCGCCGGAGGTGTGCAGGATGCCCTTGGGCTTACCCGTCGTGCCCGACGTGTAGAGGATGAAGAGCGGGTTCTCCGCGTCGAAGGCCTCGGGGGCGTGCTCGGCGGACTGGCGCTCGGTGAGCTCGTGCCACCACACGTCGCGGCCCTCGGTCCACGCGACGTCCTGGCCGGTGCGGCGCACGACCAGGACGTGCTCGACGGAGCTGTCCTCGCGCGCGACGGCGTCGTCGACGGCGGGCTTCAGGGCGGCGGGCTTGCCGCGGCGGTACCCGCCGTCGGAGGTGATGACGACCTTGGCGTCGGCATCCGCCACGCGCTTGGCGATCGCGTCGGCCGAGAAACCGCCGAAGACCACGGAGTGCGCGGCGCCGATGCGGGCACAGGCCAGCATCGAGATGACGGCCTCGGGGATCATCGGCAGATAGACGGCGACGCGGTCGCCCTGCCGGACGCCCAGCTCGGTCAGCGCGTTGGCCGCCCGGCTGACCTCGTCCTTGAGCTCGGCGTAGGTGATGGCCCGGCTGTCGCCGGGCTCACCCTCGAAGTGGATCGCCACGCGGTCGCCGTTGCCGGCCTCCACATGGCGGTCCACGCAGTTGTACGCGACGTTGAGCTTGCCGTCGGCGAACCACTTCGCGAAGGGCGGGTTCGACCAGTCGAGCGTCTCGGTCGGTTCGGTGGACCAGGTCAGCCGGCGGGCCTGCTCGGCCCAGAAGCCGAGCCGGTCAGCCTTGGCCTGTTCGTACGCCTCCGCGGTGACGTTGGCGTTGGCCGCCAGGTCGGCCGGCGGCGCGAACCTTCGCTCTTCTTTAAGAAGGTTGGCCAGGCTTTCGTTGCTCACGACATCTCCCATTCCCAGGGTGTCCGTTGTGTCCAAAGCCACAGCTCATCAGACGTATACCCCTGGTGACAAGAGCCTGCCGAAAATTGGTTTAGACCTTTACTCGACCAGTCGGCTCCTCACTCGGTGATCCTTCGTGCGGTGACGGTGTGACCTGGTCGAACACGTCGTCCGGGCTCTCGGTGAGGAGATACGCCTGGGCCTCGCCGACATGGAAGTACATGCCGTGCAGTTCCAGGGTTCCCTCGGCCATGCGCCGCGCCACGGACTCGTGGCCGCGCAGATGCTCCAACTGCTGCACGACGTTCGTCAGGCAGAGCTGCTCGACCTGGTCGGCGGGCGCCCGCCCCGCGAGCCGCGCCCAGCCCTCCTCCTTGTGCGCCGCGAGGCGTTCGAGGCTCGGCGCGCCGTGCCGCAGCCACCGCTTCAGGGGCGTCTGGGCGCCGCCGGGCGGGGTGGTGAGCAGCGCCTGCATCGCCCCGCACCCGGAGTGTCCGCACACGGTGATGGACCGCACCTGGAGCACGTCCACCGCGTACTCGATCGCCGCGGCCACCGAGTCGTCACCGCTCTCGGCGCCCGGCAGCGGCACGAGATTGCCGACATTGCGTACGACGAAGAGGTCACCGGGGCCGCTCGACGTGATCATCGAGGTGACGAGCCGGGAGTCCGCGCAGGTCAGGAAGAGCTGCGAGGGCTGCTGTCCCTCCCGCGCCAGGCGTGCCAGCTCGCCGCGCACATGCGGCGCGGTGTTCCGCTGGAACGCGCTGATGCCGCTCGCCAGTTGGTACCCCTTGGGCTGCTCCTCGCCCGGGGAAGTCTCCTGGGGGCGGTCGCAGTGGTGGTTGCGCCAGGCCGTCCAGGGCCGGCAGCAGGAGTGCGACGCGCTCGCGGGCTCGGCGATCCGCGTCCCCGCGCGCCCGGTCACCTCGACGGTGCCGCCCTGCGCGGTGTGCGCGTCCTGCCAGCACTGAAGCGCTTCGTATGCCGCGTGGTCCATGAATGATCCGTCCAACTCCACGATGGTCGTGGCCTCTTGGGGTACGAGATGCAACGCCCTGCTCAGGCGCGGCACGGCGAGGAAGGTCAACTGGCCGCGCACGCGCACGTGGTGCACGCCGTCCTCTTCGGTGTGGGTGATCCGGGTGCGGGCGAGGCGGTGCAGGGCGACGGCCACGGCGACGGCGATACCGAGGGCCACGCCTTCGAGCACGCCGAAGAAGACGACGCCGAGTGTCGTGGCGGTGTAGGCGAGGATCTCGCGGTGGCGGGTGATGGTGCGGATGTGGTTCAGGTTCACCATCTGGATGCCGACCGCCATCACCAGCGCGGCGAGCGCGGCGAGCGGGATCAGCTCAAGGACGGGAACCATCAGCAGGGCGGCTACTACTACCCAAACGCCGTGCAGCATCGTGGAGTTCCGGCTGACGGCACCGGCTCGCACATTGGCCACGCTGCGCACGGCGACCCCGGCGACGGGGAGCCCGCCGAGCGCCCCGGACACGGCGTTCGCCGCACCCTGGCCGAGCAGTTCCCTGTCCAGGTCGGAGCGGTTGCCGCCGGTGAGCGGTTCGCGCCGTCCCGAGACGAGCTTGTCCACGGCGACGGCGCCGAGCAGTGACTGCACGCTGCAGACCAGCGTGATCGTGAGGACCGCGGCGACGATCCCGAGCACCGGGCCCTCGGGCAGGCCCGCCAGTGCGTGACTGCGCCACGACGGCAGTTCGACCTTGGTCACGCTCAGCCCGGCGAGCGCGGCGACGGCCGTTGCCGCGGCCACGGAGACGAGCGGGGCGGGAACCACCCGGGCGGCTTTCCCCGCACGTCCGGGAATCCGCGGCCAGAGCAGCAGGATCGCCAGGGTCAGCACGCTGATCGACAGCGTGGCCGGATGAAGGTCCGCCAACTGGGCTGGGATCGCACGGAGGTTGTCGAGCACGACGCTCTGCGGGGTGCCGCCGAGCACGATGCGCAGTTGGGCGACGGCGATGGCGACGCCGATGCCCGCCAGCATGCCGTGCACGACGGCGGGGCTGACGGCGAGTGCCGAGCGGGCCACGTGCAGGCAGCCGAGGGCGAGTTGGGTGAGTCCGGCGAGGACGGTGATGGCGCAGGTGGTCCGCCAGCCGTACCGGTGGATGAGGTCGGCGGTGACGACGGTGAGTCCTGCGGCGGGGCCGCTGACCTGCAACGGCGATCCACCGAGCCGTCCGGCGACCAGGCCGCCGACGGCGGCGGCGACGAGGCCCGCCTGGAGCGGTGCTCCGGTGGCGAGCGCGATGCCCAGGGACAGCGGAAGGGCGATCAGGAAGACGGCGATCGACGCGGAGACGTCGGCGCCGGCGATGCGGAATTTACGGAACTTGCGGAACTTGCCGGGCGGCGGCCCGTGGGGCTCGTGGTCGCGTGATGCGTGGGCCGAGTCGGTGGCGTGGGTGGGGACGCAGGCAGACATGGTTTCCCGTCTCCTCCGGGGCAGCGCGGTCGCGGAACAGGGGGCCTCCGGCAGTACGCGGAGGGCGGGTCGCGGCCGTGGGGTCACGGCGTTGCAGCGGCGGGATCTATCAACTCTCGGTAAACGAATCGTAATGCAGAGTAAAGGTCGCGGATAGACATATGTGTCAAATGGTGCACTGGATCACTCTGAAGGGTGAATAAAGCATTTTGTCGGCTTGTCGGACCATGCAGGCAAAGCCCGCGTGCGACGTTGGCGGCGCTATCGGGTTTTGTGGCGATTTGTGCCGTGATGCCCGTCGGTGACGACCCCTGAAGTGAAGCCGACTTGAAGGAAGAAGGTGGGCGGAAGATGGCCGCCACCCAGAGGATCCAGCGGATCGCAGCGGGCTCCACCGCCCTTGTGGCATCTGTCGCGGTACTGGCCGGTTGCGCGAGCGGCACCGGCGAATCCGGCGCCGAGAAGGGCGCGCACGGCGCCAAGAAGGCGTCCCCCGCCCCCGCACCCAAGAGCGCGGTCCGCATGATCGGTGACGGCTCCACCGCCTTCACCGGCAAGCAGCCGCACCTGCCGAGGCCCGAGCGCCTGAGACCCGGCCAGAAGCCGCCGCAGTTCGTGGTCTTCTCCTGGGACGGCGCGGGCGAGGACAGCCAGAAGCTCTTCTCGCACTTCCGCAAGGTGGCCAAGCGCAACGACGCCACGATGACGTACTTCCTCAGCGGCGTGTACATGCTGCCCGAGTCCAAGCGGAAGCTCTACGAGCCTCCGCAGCACCAGTCCGGCAGCTCGGACATCGGCTTCAACGACCGCAAGGGGATCAAGGAGACCGTGGAGCAGCTCCGCGGCGCCTGGCTCGACGGCAATGAGGTCGGCACCCACTTCAACGGCCACTTCTGCGGCACCAGCGGCGGAGTGGGCCAGTGGTCGGTCGACGAGTGGAAGAGCGAGATCAACCAGGCCAAGTCCTTCGTGAAGGCCTGGAAGACCAACACGGGCATGAAGAAGGCGCAGCCGCTGCCCTTCGACTACGACAAGGAACTCATCGGCGCCCGCACGCCCTGCCTCGAAGGCCAGAAGAACTTCATGCGGGCGGCCCGCGAGCTGGGCTTCCGCTACGACACCAGTGGCGTCAACGACCAGATCTGGCCCAAGAAGAAGGAAGGCCTCTGGGACCTTTCGATGCAGCTGGTCCCCGTCCCCGGCCGCAAGTTCGAGACGCTCACCATGGACTACAACTTCATGGTGAACCAGTCGGGCACCACGTCACAGGGCGACCCGGACAAGCACGAGTACTGGGGTGACCAGATGCGCGACGGCCTGCTCCAGGGCTTCGACCGCGCCTACAAGGGCAACCGCGCCCCGCTGATCATCGGCAACCACTTCGAGTCCTGGAACGGCGGCACGTACATGCGCGCCATCGAGGAGACGATCGAGAAGGTCTGCACGAAGCGCGAGGTGCGGTGCGTCTCCTTCCGGCAGCTCGCCGACTGGCTCGACGCCCAGGACCCGCAGACCCTGGAGCGCCTCACCAAGCTCCGGGTCGGCAAGGCGCCCAAGGAGGGCTGGGAGTCCTTCCTCTCGGCCCGGCCCGCACCGGCCCCGAAGGGCGTCCCCGGCGCCCCGGCGGACAAGTCGTAACGCCCTTCGGGCGGTTCAGGACCGCTCAGGCCGTGAGGACGGCCCGCTCACCGAGGACGAAACCGGGGTCGACCTGCGCGGCCAGGTCGGCCCCCGTCCGTTCGTTGCCCCAGCTCTGCGCGTTCTTCAGGTGGAAGTGCACCATCTGACGGGTGTAGCGGTCCCAGTCCCTGCGCTCGTACGAGGAGTCGACGGCGGCCTGAAGGGCGCGCAGCGAACGGCGGTTGTCGTCCTCCAGGAGCTCGAACCGCGGCGGGCGGCCCTTCTCCATGGACCGCACCCAGTCCGAGTGCCCGACCGTCACCAGGAGGTCGTCGCCCACCTGCTCGCGCAGGAAGTCGATGTCGTCCTGGCCCTGCACCTTGTTGCCGACGACCTTGAGGTCGATGCCGAAGTCCCGTGCGTATTCCTTGTACTGGCGATAGACGGAGACCCCCTTCCGGGTCGGCTCGGCCACCAGGAACGTCATGTCGAAGCGGGTGAACATGCCGGACGCGAAGGAGTCCGAACCCGCGGTCATGTCGACGACCGCGTACTCGTCGCGTCCGTCGACCAGGTGGTTCAGGAACAGCTCCACCGCCCCCGTCTTGGAGTGGTAGCAGGAGACACCGAGGTCGGCTTCGGTGAACGGCCCTGTGACCATCAAACGCACGGCCGTGTCGTCGAGTTCCACCGGCCGCGCGCACGCGTCGTACACCGGGTTGTCCTCGCGCACCCGCAGGATCCGCGAGCCCTCGCCGGGCGGCGTCGTTTTGATCATGGTGTCGGCGGAGGCGATCCGCGGATTGGAGCCCCGCAAGTAGTCCTTGATGAGCGGCAGGCGCGCGCCCATGGCGGGCAGCCGGGCGGCGTCCGCCTCGTCGAGACCGAGCGCGGGGCCCAGGTGCTGGTTGATGTCGGCGTCCACCGCGAGGACCGGAGCTCCGGTGGCGGCGAGGTGTCGGATGAAGAGCGAGGACAGCGTGGTCTTGCCGCTGCCGCCCTTCCCTACGAAAGCGATCTTCATGTTCACCAAGGGTAGCCGTATGACTACCTGGCGTATCGATCCGGCGTGAAGAAGACCACTCCTTCGTGGGGGGAGCGCCGGGGGTGCGTAGGGTCGTACTCATGAGTACGACAGCCGATCCGCTCGCGGCCCTGGGCGCACTGCCCGGCGTGGCCGACTCCGTGGACTCCGTGCGCAAGGCCGTGGACCGGGTCTACGGCCACCGGATCATGCGGCGCCGCAGCAACGAGATCACCTCCGAGGCGGCGCTGCGCGGCGCACGCGGTTCGGCGGCGCTCTCCGGCGCCGACTGGGCGCTGGAAGAGGTGCGCCGCCGCAGTGACTTCAGCGGCGACGGCGAGGCCCGCACGGTCGGCGCGGCCCTGCGGCTGACCGCTGAGGCCGGTCAACTCCTGTCCATCTGGCGGCAGTCACCGCTCCGGGTGCTCGCCCGCCTCCACCTGGTCGCCGCTGCGGAGAACGACGAGGCCGCGGGCCGTCCGCGGCTCGCGGGCGAGCCGGTGGACGAGCCGCTGGTCGAGCTCGACGTGCCGGACTCCGACGAGGTGGCGGGCCGCCTCGAGGGTCTTTCGCAGCTGATCATCGCGGGCGGCTCGGCGCCGGCCCTGGTGACGGCGGCCGTGGTGCACGGCGAGCTGCTCAGTCTGCGCCCCTTCGGCTCGCACAACGGCCTGGTCGCGCGGGCGGCCGAGCGCATCGTCCTGGTGGGCAGCGGGCTCGATCCGAAGTCGGTCTGCCCGGCCGAGGCGGGCCACGGGGAACAGGGGCGGGCCGCCTACGTGGGGGCGCTCGACGGCTATGCGTCCGGGACGCCGGAGGGCATGGCCGCGTGGATCGCCCACTGCGGGCGCGCGGTCGAATTGGGTGCCAGGGAGTCGACGGCGGTCTGCGAGGCCATGCAGCGCGGCGCGGCCTGAAGGCTCCGCATACAGGTCCGTACACAGGGATGCGGCGGTACGAGTTCTCGTACCGCCGCTGGCATGTTCACCGGGTTACCAAGCGTCCTCGAAGGTTGCCCATCAGGTCGGGAACTTGGCCCGTCACCTGGTGCGGCTGGCCCGTAATCGACGGGTCGACGTCGCGTGGGTGCTCGGTGTTCATGCTTCGGTCCGTGGGGCCTTGGTTGCGTTTAAAGGTAATCCTCTCGGATGTCCTTGGTCTCGCGGGCCGTTGAATCCTTTGTACTCCTGTCCTGGACTAAGCGGAAGTCCTGGCACTACTTCTTTACTTTTAGGTTCAAACAAGGGTGAATCGGGCGCGCGTGGTCCGGCGTCGGCTCACGAACCACACGAGCCCCGCGGTGGCCGCCGCGGCACCCACCGCGGCCGCCGCGACGAGTGCGGGCCTGGACGGCGTCTGGCGCCGTTCCTTGAGCCGGACGGGGCGGTGGAAGTCGAGGATCGGCCACCCGCGCGCGACGGCCTCGCGGCGCAGTGCGCGATCGGGATTGACCGCGTGCGGATGCCCCACGGATTCGAGCATGGGCAGGTCGGTCGCCGAGTCGCTGTACGCGTGACAGCGGTCGAGGTCGTGCCCCTCGGAGTCCGCGAGCTCCTTGATCGCCGTCGCCTTGGTGGGCCCGTACGCGTAGTACTCCACTTCGCCGGTGAAGCAGCCGTCCTCGCCGACGACCATCCGGGTCGCCACCACCCGGTCCGCGCCGAGGAGCTCGCCGATCGGCTCGACGACTTCGGCGCCGGAGGTGGAGACGATGACGACGTCCCGTCCCGCGGTGTGGTGCTCCTCGATGAGGGACGCCGCTTCGTCGTAGATGATCGGGTCGATCAGGTCGTGCAGCGTCTCGGCGACGATCTCCTTGACCTGTTGCACGTTCCATCCGCGGCACAGCGCGGACAGATACTCGCGCATCCGCTCCATCTGGTCGTGATCGGCACCGCCGGCGAGGAAGACGAACTGTGCATATGCAGTTCGAAGTACCGCCCTGCGGTTGATCAGGCCGCCTTGGTAGAACGACTTGCTGAAGGTGAGAGTGCTCGACTTCGCAATGACCGTCTTGTCCAGGTCAAAGAAGGCGGCTGTGCGGGGCAAGGAGTGGTTTTCCACGAGGTCGAGCATAGGCGCCCACCATTCGGCGTAAGGTGAGGCGCGTGGGTTTGCCTGAGAAGGCTCTCGGGTACACCATGGAAGTCACGGATCGTTCGCGACCGTGCTAACCCGGTCTGGCTCCTCCCCCCCCGAGTCGGACCGTGGGGACGACCCCCGCTCTCCCCCCCGGCGGGGGTCGTCGCATGTCCGGATGGGTTTTCCTGGCATCCTTCGTCCCTCATCCGATCGCCCGGCGCCTCTCGACGCCCGCCGTGGCGATCTTTTTTCTTGCCCATGATTCGTCACTGTGCGTAGTCGTAAGGCTGCTGTGCGGAGGCCTTTTGAGTTGTCACCGGTATGGGTGAACGGGATATTCACAGGCCCCGTCTTGTCCACAGTTATTGAGCAAGATCCACACGTTATCCGCGACCGCTGCACGCTGATTCCGCCGGTTCTGCACGCGAAGTTCATGGCCGGATTGCCTTGTCCGGTTCATCGCCGATGTGGAACACGGCATTCAACGAGCTTGTAGTGAGAGGGGGCCGGGGATCGTGACTGGAGTGATTACACGTGACGGGCCGCCGCCGTCCGACGGACGGCACGGCGGACCGCTGATCGTCACGGAAGATGTGGAGCTGCTCGACGACCTGCTGCGGCTGTGCGCCGCCGCGGGGGCACGCCCCGAGGTGCAGCACGGCGTGCCCGAGCGCAGGGGAGGCTGGGACGCAGCGCCGCTGGTCCTCGTCGGGGACGACGCGGTGCATCGGGTGCGGGGAGCCGCGCGCCGGCGCGGGGTCGTCCTGGTGGGGCGGGATCAGGACGACTCCGGGGTCTGGCGGCGCGCGGTGGAGATCGGTGCCGATCACGTGCTCGTGCTGCCGGACGGCGAGCGGTGGCTGGTGGACCGCATCGCCGACGTCGCCGAGGGCGTGGGGCGGCCCGCGCTCACGGTGGGGGTGATCGGCGGGAGCGGCGGAGCCGGTGCCTCGACGCTGGCGTGCGCGCTGGCCGTCACGGCGGCCCGCGCCGGGCGCCGCACGATGCTCGTGGACGGTGACCCGCTCGGCGGCGGCCTCGACGTGCTGCTCGGCGGGGAGGCGGCCGACGGACTCCGCTGGCCCGCCTTCGCGCAGTCCAGGGGCCGGGTCGGCGGGGGCGCGCTCGAGGAGTCGCTGCCCGAGCTGCATTCCCTGCGGGTCCTGAGCTGGGACCGGGGCGATGCGGTGGTCATTCCGCCCGAGGCCATGCGGGCGGTGATCGCTGCCGCGCGACGGCGGGGCGGCGCGGTGGTCGTGGACCTGCCGCGGCGGGTGGACGAGGGGGTGGCCGAGGCGCTGGCCCAGGTCGATCTGGGGCTCATGGTGGTCCCCGCGGAGCTGCGTGCGGTGGCCGGGGCACGGCGGGTCGCGGCCGCGGTGGGCATGGTGCTGCGGGATCTGCGGGTGGTGGTCGGCAGAGGCGGCGCCGGGGGCGGCGGACGCGGCGGCTTTGACGGGCTGGGCGGTTTCGACGCGGACGAGGTCGCGCGCGTGCTCGGGCTGCCGTTGGTCGGTGAACTGCCGCGTGAGGCGGGCTTGTTGTCCGCGCAGGCCGCCGGGATGCCGCCCGGAGGTGCCGCGCGGGGGCCGCTGGCCCGGTTCTGCACGGCCTTCTGGGAGCGTGTTCCGGCCGACGCCACCGGAGGCGGCTCATGAGCGCCGTCGTCGGGGCCAGGATGCTGGACGGGGTGCGCCAGTGGCTCGCGGAGAACGGGACCGAGCCGACACCCGCCCGCGTCGCCGAGGCGCTGCGGGCCCGGGGCGGGGTGCTCGGCGACGCGGAGATCCTGGGCGCGGCAGCACAGTTGCGCTCGGAGCTGGTGGGCGCGGGTCCCCTTGAGGCACTGCTCGCGGACGACTCGGTGACCGACGTGCTGGTGTCCGCGCCCGACCGGGTGTGGGTCGACCGCGGCAAGGGCCTGGAGCTGACCGGGGTTTCCTTCGGGGACGCGGCGTCGGTGCGGCGGCTCGCGCAGCGCCTGGCGGCCGTGGCCGGACGCCGGCTCGACGACGCGAGGCCCTGGGTGGACGCACGGCTCCCGGACGGAACCCGCCTCCATGCGGTGCTTCCCCCGGTCGCCGTCGGGTCGACCTGCCTCTCCTTGCGTGTCGTACGCCCCCGGGCCTTCACCCTCGCGGAACTGACCGCGGCGGGCACGGTGCCGCCGGGCGGCGACCGGGTGCTGCGGGCACTGCTCGACGCCCGGCTCTCGTACCTGATCAGCGGCGGGACGGGTTCGGGCAAGACGACGCTCCTGAGCGCGCTCCTCGGCCTCGTGGGACCGGGGGAGCGGATCGTGCTCGCTGAGGACTCGGCCGAGCTGCGTCCCGACCACCCTCACGTGGTGCGCCTCGAGGCCAGACCCGCGAACCAGGAGGGCGCCGGGCAGGTCGGCCTGGACGATCTGGTGCGACAAGCACTGCGGATGCGTCCCGACCGGCTGGTCGTGGGCGAGGTGCGGGGCGCGGAGGTCGTCCATCTGCTGGCCGCGCTGAACACGGGTCATGAGGGCGGCTGCGGCACGGTCCACGCCAACGCCGCGCGGGACGTGCCCGCCCGGCTGGAGGCGCTGGGGACGGCGGCCGGGCTCGACAGGGCGGCGCTGCACAGCCAGTTGGCGGCCGCGCTGTCCGTGGTGCTCCATCTCGTACGGGACCGGGCGGGGCGGCGGCGGATCGCGGAGGTGCATGTCCTGGAGCGGGATCCGTCCGGCCTCGTGGTGACGGTTCCCGCGCTGCGGTGGGGCGAGAGGGAGTTCGTCCGGGAGCGGGGCTGGGAGCGGCTGGACTCGCTGCTGGCAGACGGTGGCGGGAGTGGTGGGGGATGAGTGCGACGGGAGTGGCGGCGGCCGCGTGTGCGGGAGGTGCGGCCTGGCTGCTGGTCGGGCGGGACCGAGGGCTGCGGCGGGCGCGGGCGGTCCTGGCGGCAGGGGACGAGGTCCCGCCGGGGGCCACGGCGTGGCGGCGGGCGGTGACCTGCGTCCGTGGCCGTATGCGGCACGAGTGGTGGGCTCTGGCGGGCGGTGCGGCGGTCGCCCTGCTCGGGGAGTCCCTGGTGCCGCTGATTCTGGGGGCGGTCGGGGTGCCGCTGATACGGCGCGTGCGGCGGGCCAGGGATGCGCGGCTCCTGGGGGAGCGCCGGGCCGCCGGGGTGATCGCGTTGTGCGGGACGCTCGCGGGAGAGGTGCGGGCGGGGCGGCAGCCGGGGGAGGCGTTGCGGGCCGCGGCTGACGGCGGCCTCGGGCTCGGTGATGCCGGGGCTGGTGCCGGTGGCGTCGCAGGGCTCGGGGAGGGGCGGGCCGGGGTTCTGGCGGCGGCGCGGTTCGGCGGTGATGTGCCGGGGGCGATCGAGGAGGCGGCGCGGGAGCCGGGGGCGCAGGGGCTGCTCGGGCTCGCGGCGTGCTGGCGGGTGGCGGTGGACCGCGGTGCCGGACTGGCGGCGGGGCTCGAACGGCTGGAGGGCGCGCTGCGGGCGGAGCGGGATCAGCGCGCGGAGTTGCGGGCCCAGTTGGCGGGCGCGAGGTCGACCGCGGTGATGCTCGCGGGGCTTCCGGTCCTCGGGCTGCTCATGGGGAGCGCGCTCGGGGCGTCGCCGCTGCGGGTGCTGCTGCACACCGGGGCGGGGCTCGGATGCCTTGCGGTGGGCGGGGCGTTGGAGGGCGCCGGCGTGTGGTGGGCGCTGCGGATCGTACGGGGGGTGGAGGAGCGATGAGTTCCGTTGTCCACAAGGCGGGGGTGGTCGTGTGGAGTGCGGCGGCCGTGCTGTGGCTGGTGTCGGCGGTCCTGGCGGCGCGGCGCGAGAGGGCGGCGCGGGGGCGTTCAGGGGGCGTGCTGGGGGTGGCTGGGCGGCTGCCGGTGGGGCTGGCGCGGCGGTGGTTCCTGCGGTTCCTGCCGTGGTCCCTGCCGTGGTCCCTGCCGTGGTTCCGGCGGCGGGACGTGGTGCGGGGGTGGCTGGCGGTGGTCGGGGCGGTGAGTGCCGGTTGGGTGCTGGTGGGCGGTGTTCTGGGATGCCTGGTGGGGCTCGGTGCCGGGTACGGGATGTGGCGGTGGCAGCGGGGGCGGGGCGGGCGTGCCGCGGAGTACGACGGCGCGGAGGCGGCCCGGCAACTGCCTCTGGCCGCAGACCTCCTGGCGGCCTGTGTCGCTGCGGGCGCGGGGCCCGTCGTGGCCGCGCAGGCGGTGGGCGATGCGCTGAAAGGGCCGTTGGGCGAGCGGCTCGCGCAGGGGGCCGCGGAGCTGCGGCTCGGCGGTGAACCGTGCGACGCGTGGCGGGGGTTGGGCGCGATACCGGGCGCGGGGGCGCTGGCCCGGCTCCTTGAGCGGGCGGGGGATTCGGGGGCCCCGGCGGCGGAACCGGTGGCGCGCCTGGCCGCGGACTGCCGTGCGGAACGGGGACGTGCGGCCACGGCGGCCGCGCGCAGAGCCGGAGTGCTGATGACGGCACCGGTGGGGCTGTGCTTCTTGCCCGCGTTCATCGCGGTGGGGGTGCTGCCGGTGGTGATCGGCCTGGCGGGCGGCTTGTTGAGCGGCATCTGAACGGTTGAACGGCTGGGCGGCTGAACGGCTGGGCGGCGGCTTCGCGAGGCGGAGCTGTCGTGACGTGAACGGACTGCTATTTCAAGGGGGTTGAGATGTGGGGACAGCTGTGTGCACGGGCGTCGCGACGAGCGGCGCGAGGAGTGCGGGGGGACGCGGGGATGGTCACCTCGGAGTACGCGATGGGGCTGATCGCGGCGGTCGGATTCGCCGGGCTGCTCTACAAGGTGGTGACGAGCGGGCAGGTCAGGGCGGCGTTGCAGGCGGTCGTGGAGAAGGCCCTCGATGTCCAGTTCTGAGAGGGGGCGGGGCGGTCGGCGGCGCCGCGGGGACCAGGGGTTCGTGACGGCCGAGGCGGCCGTGGTGCTGCCCACGCTCGTGCTGTTCACGATGGCGCTGGTCTGGGCGTTGCTGACCGCGTCCGCGCAGATCCAGTGCGTGGACGCGGCGCGGGCCGGGGCGCGTGCGATGGCCAGGCAGGACCCCGCGAGCGCGGCCGTGGCGGCGGCTCGGCAGGCGGCGCCGCGCGGTGCGTCGGTGGCCGTGCGGCGGGACGGCGATCTGGTGCGGGTGCGGGTCGAGGCGGACTCGCCGGGGCCGGGAGCGCTTGGGCTCGGTCTGCGGGTGCAGTCGGAGGCCGTGGCATTGGCCGAGGAGACGGTGGGGGTGGGCGCGTGAAGGGCTTGTGGGCTCCGCGATCCGCGTCGGACCGGGGAGCCGCCACGGTGTGGGTCGTCGTCGTGCTGGCCGTGCTGTGCGTGATCTGCGGCGCAGTCCTCGCGATGGGGCAGGTGATCGTCGCCCGCCATCGCGCGGGTGGCGCGGCCGACCTGGCGGCGCTGGCGGCCGCGGACCACTGGGCGCAGGGGCGTGCCGGGGCGTGCGCGGCGGCCGGGCGGGTGGCCGGGGCGCAGGGGGCTCGCGTCGTGCGGTGCGCGATGAGCGGCGAGATCGCGGACGTCACGGCGAGCGCCGGGTTCGGCCCGTTCGTGACCGAGGTCAGATCCCGGGCGGGTCCGGCAGGTCCGGCGGGGCCGGTCGCTCCGGGGCCCTCAGGGGGCGGGGGCGTCCTTGAGGAGGGTGGTGAGGAGGCGGACAGCGCCGCGCTTGTGCAGGGGGTCGTTGCCGTTGCCGCACTTCGGGGACTGGATGCAGGACGGGCAGCCGGCCTCGCACTCGCAGGAGGCGATGGCCTGGCGGGTGGCGGTCAGCCACTCCCTGGCCGTGTGGAAGGCCCGCTCGGCGAAGCCCGCGCCGCCCGGATGGCCGTCGTACACGAAGACCGTCGGCAGGAGCGTGTCCGGATGCAGCGGCACGGAGACACCGCCGATGTCCCAGCGGTCGCAGGTCGCGAAGAGCGGCAGCATGCCGATGGAGGCGTGCTCGGCGGCGTGCAGGGCGCCGCCGAGGATCTCCGGATTGACGCGGGCGGCGTCCAGTTGGTCCTCGGTGACCGTCCACCAGACGGCGCGGGTGCGCAGGGTGCGGGGCGGCAGGTCCAGCTTGGTCTCGCCGAGCACCTCACCGGTGATCAGCCTGCGGCGCAGGAAGGAGACGACCTGGTTGGTGACTTCCACGGAGCCGTAGCAGAGGCGGCCCGACCCCCAGGGGATCTCGGTGTCCGTCTCCAGGATGGAGATGGCCGTGGTGTCGCGGGCGGTCGTGGAGTACGGCGGCCCGGCCTCCTCGACCAGGGCGACCGAGTCCTTCAGGTCGAGGCGGCGCACGAGATACGTACGGCCCTGGTGGAGGTGGACCGCGCCCTCGTGGACGGCGGTGTGCGCGGCGGACGCGTCGACGGTGCCGAGCAGCCGCCCCGTGCCCTCCTCGACGATCTGGACCGGCTTGCCGCCCTCGCCGCGGATGTCGGTGAGGTCGGCGGCCCGCTCCCTGCGGGTCCAGTGCCAGGCCTTCGTACGGCGGCGCAGCAGCTTGGCGCCCTCCAGCTGCGGGAGCAGTTCCTCGGTGGCCGGGCCGAAGAGGGCCAGATCGTCGTCCGTGAGCGGGAGTTCCGCGGCTGCCGCGCAGAGGTGCGGGGCGAGGACGTAGGGGTTGTCGGGGTCGAGGACCGTCGACTCCACCGGCTGCCGGAACAGCGCTTCGGGATGGTGGACGAGATACGTGTCCAGCGGGTCGTCGCGGGCCACGAGCACGGCGAGCGCGCCCTGCCCGGAGCGACCGGCACGGCCCGCCTGCTGCCACAGCGAGGCCCGGGTTCCCGGATAGCCGGAGATGATCACGGCGTCGAGGCCGGAGACGTCCACGCCGAGTTCGAGAGCGGTGGTGGCCGCGAGGCCGAGGAGTTCCCCGGAGTGCAGGGCCCCTTCCAGGGCGCGGCGCTCCTCGGGGAGATATCCGCCCCGGTAGGCCGCCACGCGGCGGGCCAGGGAGCGGTCGACCTCGGCGAGGCGTTCCTGGGCGATCACCGAGATCAGCTCGGCGCCGCGCCGGGACCGTACGAAGGCGACCGAGCGGACGCCCTGGACGGTCAGGTCGGTGAGCAGGTCCGCCGTCTCGGCGGTGGCGGTGCGGCGGACGGGGGCGCCCTTCTCGCCGTGGAGTTCGGTGAGCGGCGGCTCCCAGAGGGCGAAGACGAGGTCGCCGCGGGGTGAGGCGTCGTCGGCGACCTCCTTCACCGGCAGCCCGGTCAGGCGCTCGGCGGCGACGGCCGGGTCGGCGGAGGTGGCGGAGGCGAGGAGGAAGACGGGGTCGGAGCCGTAGCGGGCGCAGAGGCGGCGCAGGCGGCGCAGGACCTGGGCGACGTGGGAGCCGAAGACACCGCGGTAGGTGTGGCACTCGTCGATGACGACATAGCGCAGGGCGCGCAGGAAGGAGGACCAGCGGGGGTGGGACGGCAGTATCCCGCGGTGCAGCATGTCGGGGTTGGTCAGGACGTAGTTGGCGTACTGACGCACCCATTCGCGTTCTTCGACGGGGGTGTCGCCGTCGTACACGGCGGGGCGGACCGCGTTGCCCAGGGGCGCCGCCAGTTCGCGCACGGCGCGGCGCTGGTCGGCGGCCAGGGCCTTCGTGGGGGCCAGGTACAGCGCGGTCGTGCCGCGGCCGTTGGGAGCCTCCGAGCCGTCCAGGAGGGCCGAGAGGACGGGCGTGAGGTAGGCGAGCGACTTCCCCGACGCGGTGCCGGTGGCGACGACGACCGACTCGCCGTCCAGGGCGTGCTCGGCGGCGAGTGCCTGGTGGGCCCAGGGGTGTTCGATACCGGCCGACTGCACCGCGGCGACGACCTCGGAACGAATACGATCAGGCCAGACTGCATATCGTGCCGCGCGCGGGGGCAAGTGCTCCGTATGAGTGACGCGCGCAGCACGGCTCGGCCCAGCGGTGAGCCGGTCCAGGACCGTCCGTGGGGACGTGCGTATCGGGGCGCCCGTGGTGGGTTCTCCGGGCGGAGAAAAGTTGGCCATCGGCACCGAGTGTGTCACTGGCGGGATGGACAATGGTCCCAAGGCGTCGTGCACGCCTGCCGGTAAGTGATTGAATGCCATCGCGGCTGGCGATCCGTCCTGGGGGCTCTGCCGAGGTGTCCCGAGGGATGACCGCTCGATAGCAAGGTGCTGGAGGATCCGTGGACCTGTCCCTGTCGACCCGTACCGTCGGCGATCGTACGGTCGTCGAGGTCGGTGGCGAAATCGATGTTTATACCGCGCCCAAGTTGCGCGAACAGTTGGTCGAGTTGGTGAACGACGGCAGTTTCCATCTGGTCGTCGACATGGAGGGCGTGGACTTCCTCGACTCCACCGGGCTCGGCGTTCTGGTCGGCGGCCTGAAGCGGGTGCGTGCCCATGAGGGCTCGCTGCGCCTGGTCTGCAACCAGGAGCGTATTTTGAAGATCTTCCGCATCACCGGCCTGACCAAGGTGTTCCCCATTCACACCTCGGTCGAGGAAGCGGTCGCGGCCACCGACTGAGAGCCGGATGTCCCGGGCCGGCCGCTCGCGCGGCCCGGGGGTGGCAGTACAGCAGGGGACCGGGCCCTCGGCCCGGCCCCCTGACAGCACGCGCGTATGTCCGAGGGGGATGCATGGCCACCGTTGAACTCCGCTTCAGCGCGCTGCCCGAGCACGTCAGGACCGCCCGCCTCGTGGCGGCGGCGGTCGCGCGCAGGGCCGGAGTGGACGAGGCCGTTCTCGACGAGGTCAGGCTCGCTGTCGGCGAGGCCTGCACGCGTGCCGTCGGGCTGCACCAGAGCAACGGCGTGGACGCGCCGGTGCGGGTCGCCCTGATCGAGGACGAGAAGCAGTTCTCCATCGAGGTCGGCGACGAGGCCCCGCACGCGACGGCTGGCGACCGGCCGCCCGGTTCCGGGCCCGACTCGTCCGCAGATCCGGATGCCGAGGGCGAGGACGAGATGGGCCTCGCCGTCATCAGCGGTCTCGTGGACGACGTGGAGGTCACCGCGGGCGAGGGCGGCGGTCTCATCCGGATGACGTGGCCGACGACCCCGGCACCGCTCCTCTGACCGGTCGACGACCCCGACGACTCCGGCGACCCCGGCGATGCTCCTCTGACCCTGCGGGCCCGCCTGCCCCGTCCGTACCGCCTCATCAAGGTCTTGCTCCCGACGCGGGAGCAGGGCCTTTTCTTATTTTGATCATTCTTTTGATCATTGCCTCGGTCAATTGCCCGGGGACTGCGAACCTGCGTCAACGGTTTTGAGGCATTACCGCTTTCGGGGTCAGTCTGCGGTCGCGATCATTTGCTGGGAAGCAATCTCCGGCCAATTCCGTTTGCGGCGCTCTGTTTTGATCAGGTTCCGCTCCCTACAATCCGTCCACATCTTGAGCTCAGCCCAAGCGTCAAGGAGGACGAATGGCGGGGCTTTCTACCCCTCATCAGTTTGACCAGCCCACAACCTTCGCAGCCGCAGTACTGACCGACGGAAACCGCCTCATCGTGATGGTCATCGCGGCCGTCGCGGTCGCGGCGCTCGCGGTCGCCTGGGTGCTCGTACGCCAGGTGCTAGCGGCCACCGAGGGCACCGACAGCATGAAGAAGATCGCGAAGGCGATCCAGGAGGGCGCCAATGCCTATCTCGGCAGGCAACTGCGCACTCTCGGTGTTTTCGCCGTCGTGGTGTTCTTCCTGCTCATGCTGCTGCCCGCAGACGACTGGAATCAGCGTGCCGGCCGATCGATCTTCTTCTTGATCGGTGCGGTGTTCTCGGCGACCACCGGCTATATCGGCATGTGGCTCGCCGTACGCAGCAATGTTCGCGTGGCGGCAGCCGCCCGGGAGGCCACTCCGGCGGAAGGAGAACCCGAAAAGGATCTCACCGCCGTTTCGCACAAGGCCATGAAGATCGCTTTCCGCACGGGCGGCGTTGTCGGCATGTTCACGGTGGGGCTCGGTCTTCTGGGCGCCTCCTGTGTAGTGCTCGTCTACGCGGCCGACGCGCCGAAGGTCCTCGAAGGCTTCGGCCTCGGGGCGGCGCTGATCGCGATGTTCATGCGTGTCGGCGGCGGCATCTTCACCAAGGCCGCCGACGTCGGCGCCGACCTGGTCGGCAAGGTCGAGCAGGGCATTCCGGAGGACGACCCGAGGAACGCCGCGACCATCGCCGACAACGTGGGCGACAACGTCGGCGACTGCGCCGGTATGGCCGCCGACCTCTTCGAGTCGTACGCCGTGACCCTGGTCGCCGCGCTGATCCTCGGCAAGGTGGCGTTCGGCGACTCCGGACTCGCCTTCCCGCTGATCGTTCCGGCGATCGGCGTCGTGACCGCGATGATCGGGATCTTCGCGGTGGCGCCGCGGCGCTCCGACCGCAGCGGCATGACCGCCATCAACCGCGGATTCTTCATCTCCGCGTTCATCTCGCTGGCGCTCGTGGCGGCGGCGGTCTTCGTCTACCTGCCGTCGACCTACGCCGACCTCGACGGTGTGACGGACACGGCGATCGCGGGTCACGACGGCGATCCGCGGGTCCTCGCGGTCGTCGCCGTCGCGATCGGCATCGTCATGGCCGCGCTGATCCAGCAGCTCACCGGCTACTTCACGGAGACCAACCGGCGTCCGGTGAAGGATATCGGCAAGACCTCGCTCACCGGTCCGGCCACCGTCGTCCTCGCCGGCATCTCGATCGGGCTCGAATCCGCCGTCTACACCGCGCTCCTGATCGGGCTCGGCGTGTACGGGGCGTTCCTGCTCGGCGGTACGTCGATCATGCTCGCCCTGTTCGCGGTGGCGCTGGCCGGAACCGGCCTGCTCACCACGGTCGGCGTGATCGTGGCCATGGACACCTTCGGTCCGGTCTCCGACAACGCGCAGGGCATCGCCGAGATGTCCGGCGACGTCGAGGGCGCGGGCGCGCAGGTGCTCACCGACCTGGACGCCGTCGGCAACACCACCAAGGCCATCACCAAGGGCATCGCCATCGCCACGGCCGTACTCGCGGCCGCGGCGCTCTTCGGCTCGTATCGCGACGCCATCGCGGGCGCGGCCAAGGACGTCGGCGAGAAAATGGGCGACGGCGCCCCGATGAACCTGGTCATGGACATCTCGCAGCCCAACAACCTGGTGGGCCTCGTCCTGGGCGCCGCGGTCGTCTTCCTCTTCTCGGGGCTCGCGATCAACGCGGTGTCGCGGTCGGCCGGATCCGTGGTCTACGAGGTGCGGCGGCAGTTCCGCGAGCGCCCCGGAATCATGGACTACTCCGAAGAGCCGGAGTACGGGCGGGTCGTCGACATCTGCACCAAGGACGCGCTGCGCGAGCTGGCCACGCCGGGTCTGCTCGCCGTGCTCACGCCGATCGCGGTCGGCTTCTCGCTCGGCGTCGGCGCGCTCGGCTCGTTCCTGGCCGGCGCGATCGGCACCGGCACGCTGATGGCGGTCTTCCTCGCCAACTCGGGCGGTGCCTGGGACAACGCGAAGAAGCTCGTCGAGGACGGCCACCACGGCGGCAAGGGCAGTGAGGCCCACGCCGCGGTGGTGATCGGCGACACCGTCGGTGACCCGTTCAAGGACACCGCGGGTCCGGCGATCAACCCCCTCCTGAAGGTGATGAACCTGGTGGCGCTGCTGATTGCGCCCGCGGTCGTCCAGTTCAGTTACGGGGACGACGCCAGCGCCGGTCTGCGGGCACTCATCGCGGTGCTCGCGATCCTCGTCATCATCGGCGCGGTGTACATGTCCAAGCGACGTGGCATCGCCGTGGGCGACGAGGAGGAAGGTGATGCCGAGCGCGTAAAAAGCTCGGCTGACCCGGCCGTGGTTTCGTAACACCGGGTCAGACTCTGCCCAACACAGGGGCGGGCGGCGCGTTCTGACGCGACGTCCGCCCTTCGTGCGTCCCGTGAGCCTTCTCTCGCACTCTCCGCTTGGTGCAAATGGCTGCAATAGGGGTGGTACCGGACCCTCGGCATGCGGTTGTAACCCGGTTGGCGTGTAAGTTCCGGGGCCGAGAGCCATGGAAGGGACCAATCCGGTGAACAAGAAGCTTGCAGCCGCACTGTCCGGCGGTGCGGTACTGGTACTGGCGCTGTCGGGCTGCAGCGACGACGGCAACGAGAAACTGGACTCATGGGCCAAGGACGTCTGTGACTCCGTTCAGCCGCAGTCGAAGAAGATCGCTGACGCCAATGCGGCGATCCAGAAGGAGACCTCGGACAACAGTTCGCCGGAGGACGTCCAGAAGACCGACTCCAAGGCGTTCCAGGACATGTCCGACGCCTACAAGGCGATGGGCGCCGCCGTGAAGAAGGCGGGCGCCCCGCCGGTCGACGGCGGACAGAAGAAGACCGACGACGCGGTCAAGGAACTGAACGCCATCTCCAAGTCGTACGGCGACCTGAAGAAGAAGGTCGACGGTCTGGACACCAAGAACCAGGCCGACTTCGCCGACGGGCTCAAGAGTGTGGCCGGTGAGCTGGACAAGCTGAGCAAGAGCGGTAACGAGGCGCTCGAGAAGTTGCAGGAGGGTGAGGTCGGGAAGGCGATGAGCAAGCAGGACAGCTGCAAGTCGGCTAGCGCTACGCCCTCTGCCGCCTAGGGGTTGCCCCCTTCTTTGGTGCGTTGCCCCGGAGCCTGGGGGACTACCCCCCGGCGCCGGGGCAGCGTTGCGTCTGGATGGGCCCGGCGGCCTTGGGGCTGTGCCCACCCGTTCCGCCTTGCGGAACGCCTGCCCACAGCAGGGAGGGCAGGGTGGGGTGGGGGCCGTCCTGCGGAACGCTCGTCCGCGGCGGTGGATACCGGCGTGAACGGGTCACAATGACTGGGTGAGTATTGCTAGCGCCCCCCTGCCCTCGTCCGATCGTGCCGACGTCTCCGCTCAGTTGCGGGAAGCCCTGCTGGCGGCCGACTTCACCGCTGACGGGCTGCTCGAGCTCCTCGGGGCGCCCGCCTACACGGCGCTCGCCCGCAGCGAGACCGTGCCCGCGCTGCGGGCCACCCGTGGAGAGGGGCCGCTGGAGACCCTCGTACGCCTCTTCCTGTTGCAGCGTTCCGTGCCGCACGCGCGCGTGGCGGCCGTGCTGCCGGTCGGGCCTCTCCAGGAGAGCGGCTGGCTGTCCGCGGCGGACGGCGAGGGTGCGCTGAAGGCGACCGTGGACGTGCGGCCCTACGGCGGACCGGACGGCGAGGACTGGTTCATCGTCTCGGACCTGGGGTGCGCCGTCGGCGGCGCCGGTGGCATCGGCAGCCATGAGGAAGGGGTCGTACTCGGCGTGGGCGGGGCGTCCACGACGCTCGCGGGCCTCACCGTGCGTACGCCCGTGGCCAGCGCTCTCGACCTCGGCACCGGCTCCGGGATCCAGGCGCTCCACGCCGCACAGCACGCGACCCGGGTGACCGCGACCGACCTCAACCCCCGCGCGCTGCACATCACGCGGCTCACCCTCGCGCTGTCCGGCGCACCCGATGCCGACCTGCGGGAAGGCTCCCTCTTCGAACCCGTGGGCGAGGAGAAGTACGACCTGATCGTGTCCAATCCGCCCTTCGTGATCTCGCCCGGCGCGCGGCTCACCTACCGCGACGGCGGGATGGGCGGGGACGATCTGTGCCGGTCGCTCGTTCAGCAGGCGGGGGAGCGGTTGAACGAAGGGGGATACGCGCACTTCCTCGCCAACTGGCAGCACGTGGAGGGGGAGGAGTGGACCGAGCGGCTGCGGTCCTGGGTGCCGCGCGGGTGCGACGCGTGGATCGTGCAGCGCGAGGTGCAGGACGTCACGCAGTACGCCGAGCTGTGGCTGCGGGACGCCGGTGACCACCGGACGGATCCGGAGGAGTACGCGGCGCGGTACGACGCGTGGCTCGACGAGTTCGAGGCCCGCAAGACGCGCGCGGTCGGCTTCGGGTGGATCACGTTGCGCAAGGCCGGTGCCGGATCGGGCGCCGGGTCAAGCGCCGCCGAGCCGTCCGTGACCGTGGAGGAGTGGCCGCACCCCGTCGAACAGCCGCTCGGCGAGACGGTCCGGGAGCACTTCGCGCGGCAGGACTTCCTGCGGGCGCACGACGACGCCGCGCTGCTCGCCGGGCACTTCAAGCTCGCGGCCGAGGTCGTGCAGGAGCAGGTCGGACTGCCCGGCGCCGAGGACCCGGAGCATGTCGTGCTGCGCCAGCACCGCGGGATGCGGCGGGCCACCAAGGTGGACACGGTGGGCGCGGGCTTCGCCGGTGTGTGCGACGGCACGCTGAGCGCCGGGCGCATCCTCGACGCGATCGCGCAACTGGTCGGCGAGGACCCCGTATTGCTGCGGGACCGTACGCCCGCGCAGATCAGGCTCCTGGTCGAGCAGGGCTTCCTGGAGCCGGCCGGTTCGTAGCCGCCGCCGGAGGTCCTGTCGGCTCGTAGACGCCACCCGAGGCCCGCCCGGCCCGTAAAGGCCGCCGAAAGCCCCGCTGCCGGGCCGTTGGCGGTACGCGTACGGCGTGTCTCGTACGTTTCGGGGACATCTGTCCCCCGTTCTGGGTGGGATGGACGGGCGTCGGCGAGCGCCGGACGTACACCGGAAGCCGCTGGACGTACAGCGAGACGGTGGACAGTGCGGACCAGCTCCGGGGTGACCGGTTCCGGTCGAGTTGTGCCCGGTATCGGGCGGTGATTCAGGCCGGGCGCCGTCCGTTCACCCGCGGTTCGCGCCCCGGCTTCCCGGACGTGTCAGTTTCCCAACCCGGGAACTCAGTACGGGGAGGCAATGACATGGAGAGCGGACCGGCAATCTTCGCGGGCACCGTATTCGCGCTGTTCGGAGCGGGACTGCTGCTGTGGACCGGGGCACGCGTGGCACACCGCGCGCCCGTCGCCGAGGGTGTGAGCCCTGTCGCATCCGCGACGCTCGCCGCGCTCGCGGGATCGGCCGCACTGGTGCTCGGAGTGTGGTGTTTCACTCGCATGTGACCGAAAAGCGGTCGGTGGCCGCGGCGCGATACGGGCCGTAGGCCCGGCGCCCGGGGTGAAGGGGGTGGTGAACCCCGTGGTGAAGGGGCGGGTCGCCACTCCGGGCGGCAGGAATGGCGGTAGTCGGGTTACCGTTCGAGTGGCCGTTGCGGGCTTTTCCCGTTTGACACGGGGGCGGGATGTACCGTCACACTCCGCAGCGTCAGCGCAACGCAAGCGCACCGAGCGAGGCCACGCACCACGGCCACCGAGTACCGACCGGAGAGAAGAGCGAAGTTGTCCCCGACCAGCGAGACCGCAAAGGGCGGCCGCCGACTCGTCATCGTCGAGTCGCCTGCCAAGGCGAAGACGATCAAGGGTTACCTCGGCCCCGGCTACGTAGTCGAGGCAAGCGTCGGGCACATCCGCGACCTCCCGAACGGCGCCGCGGAGGTCCCCGACAAGTACACCGGCGAGGTGCGCCGCCTCGGCGTGGACGTCGAGAACGACTTCGAGCCCATCTATGTCGTCAACTCCGACAAGAAGGCGCAGGTCAAGAAGCTCAAAGACCTGCTGAAGGACTCCGACGAACTCTTCCTCGCCACCGATGAGGACCGCGAGGGCGAAGCCATCGCGTGGCACCTCCTCGAGGTCCTGAAGCCCAAGGTCCCGGTCAAGCGCATGGTGTTCCACGAGATCACCAAGGCCGCGATCCAGGGCGCCGTCGCCAACCCGCGCGAGCTCAACAAGCGCATGGTCGACGCCCAGGAGACCCGCCGCATCCTCGACCGCCTGTACGGCTACGAGGTCTCGCCGGTCCTGTGGAAGAAGGTCATGCCGCGCCTGTCGGCGGGCCGTGTCCAGTCCGTGGCGACCCGTCTCGTCGTCGAGCGGGAGCGCGAGCGCATCGCCTTCCGCTCCGCCGAGTACTGGGACCTGACGGGCACCTTCGGCACCGGCCGCACCGGCGACGCGTCCGACCCCTCGCAGCTGGTCGCGCGCCTCACCACGGTCGACGGCAAGCGCATCGCGCAGGGCCGTGACTTCAACTCGGTCGGACAGCTCAAGTCCGACACCCTGCACCTGGACGAGGCCAACGCCAGGGCGCTCGCCGCGGCCCTGGAGAACACCCGCTTCGCGGTCCGCTCCGTCGAGTCCAAGCCCTACCGCCGCTCGCCGTACGCCCCTTTCCGTACGACGACGATGCAGCAGGAGGCCAGCCGCAAGCTCGGCTTCGGCGCGAAGGCCACCATGCAGGTGGCCCAGAAGCTGTACGAGAACGGCTTCATCACCTACATGCGTACGGACTCCACGACGCTGTCCGACACGGCGGTCACCGCCGCCCGCGCGCAGGTCACGCAGCTGTACGGTAGCGACTACCTGCCGGACAAGCCCCGTACGTACGCCGGCAAGGTCAAGAACGCGCAGGAGGCGCACGAGGCGATCCGCCCCTCGGGTGATCGTTTCCGCACGCCCGCCGAGACCGGCCTGACCGGCGACCAGTTCCGCCTCTACGAACTGATCTGGAAGCGGACCGTCGCCTCCCAGATGAAGGACGCGACCGGAAACTCCGTCACGGTCAAGATCGGCGGCACCGCCGCGGACGGCCGCGACGCCGAGTTCAGCGCGTCCGGCAAGACCATCACCTTCCACGGCTTCATGAAGGCCTACGTAGAGGGCGCAGACGACCCGAACGCCGAGCTCGACGACCGTGAGCGCAGGCTCCCGCAGGTCAGCGAGGGCGACGCGCTCACCGCCGACGAGCTCACGGTGGACGGCCACGCGACCAAGCCGCCGGCCCGCTACACCGAGGCCTCGCTGGTCAAGGAGCTCGAAGAGCGCGAGATCGGCCGCCCGTCGACGTACGCGTCGATCCTCGGCACGATCCTCGACCGCGGTTACGTATTCAAGAAGGGCACGGCCCTCGTGCCGTCCTTCCTGTCGTTCGCCGTGGTCAACCTCCTGGAGACGCACTTCGGGCGGCTCGTCGACTACGACTTCACCGCACGCATGGAGGACGACCTCGACCGCATCGCGCGGGGCGAGGCGCAGGCCGTGCCGTGGCTGAAGCGCTTCTACTTCGGCGAGGGCGAGGACGCGGGGTCCGCCGCGAGCGCCGGCAACGGCGACGGCGACCACCTGGGCGGGCTCAAGGAGCTGGTGACCGACCTCGGCGCGATCGACGCCAGGGAGATCTCCTCCTTCCCGGTCGGCGACGGCATCCTGCTGCGCGTCGGCCGCTACGGCCCGTACATCGAGCGCGGCGAGAAGGACGCGGAGGGCCACCAGCGCGCCGACGTGCCCGACGACCTGCCGCCGGACGAGCTGACCGTCGAGTACGCCGAGGAGCTGCTCGCCAAGCCGAGCGGTGACTTCGCGCTCGGCACCGACCCGACGTCGGGCCACGAGATCATCGCCAAGGACGGCCGCTACGGCCCGTACGTCACCGAGGTGCTCCCCGAGGGCACCCCGAAGACCGGCAAGAACGCGGTCAAGCCGCGCACGGCCTCGCTCTTCAAGTCCATGTCGCTCGACACGGTGACGCTTGAGGACGCCCTGAAGCTGATGTCCCTGCCGCGCGTCGTCGGGACGGACGCCGAAGGCGTGGAGATCACCGCGCAGAACGGCCGCTACGGCCCGTATCTGAAGAAGGGCACAGACTCTCGGTCCATCGACACCGAGGAGCAGCTCTTCAGCATCACGCAGGAAGAGGCCCTGGAGATCTACTCCAAGCCGAAGCAGCGCGGGCGGGCCGCCGCCAAGCCGCCGCTGAAGGAGCTCGGCGAGGACCCGGTCAGCGGTAAGCCCGTCGTCGTCAAGGACGGCCGCTTCGGGGCGTACGTCACGGACGGCGAGACGAACGCGACGCTGCGGGCCGCCGACAGCGTCGAGGACATCACCGCCGAGCGGGGCTACGAACTGCTCGCCGAGAAGCGCGCCAAGGGACCGGCCAAGAAGACCGCCAAGAAGGCGGCGAAGAAGGCCCCCGCGAAGAAGACCGCCGCAAAGAAGACGGCGGCCAAGAAAACGGCCGCCAAGAAGACGACGGCCGCGAAGAAGACCACTACGAAGACGGCCGCCGCCAAGAAGACGGCTGCTTCGGCCGCCAAGGCGTCCGACTCCGAGTAGGCCGTCGCGTGCGGCGCCCTGTGCGGGTGTTGTGAACGTGTGAACTGAAGGGGCGTCCATTTGTTCGGGCGCCCCTTCGGTGTGTCCGGCCCTCCAGATAGGCTGGACGGATGACGCGTGCCGAGCAGCCAACGGTCGGAAACCCGGCCCCCGACGACGCCCTGGTCGCAGATTCCCGAGAGCGTGCTGTCCGCGCCTTGCTGCGCGTGCCCCAGCTGAAGCGCCTCTACGGCGCCCAGCTCGTGGGCGGTGTCGGCGATGCCCTCGCCCTCCTTGTCCTGGTGGTGCTCGCGCTGCAAGCGGCCATCGCCGAGGGGGCGTTCGGGGGCGGCTATCGAGGGGTGGCGTTCGCCGTCACCGCTGTCTTCGGGGCACGCGTCCTCGCGACGCTGCTCTTCGGGGCGGTGCTTCTGGGGCCGCTGAGTTCCATCACGTCACCGGACGGGCCCCTCGACCGGCGCTGGACGATGGTCGTCGCGGACGGCCTGCGGGCCGCGCTGCTGATCGTCGCGCCGCTGTGGATCGACTGGACCCCGGACAACGCGCTCGCGGTGCTGCTCGTGACCGCCTTCGTGATCGGTGTCGCCGAGCGCTTCTGGACCGTCTGCCGGGAGAGCGCGGCGCCCGCGCTGCTGCCCGCCCCGCCCCTGGAGGGCGCGACGGTACGGCCGCTGCCGGACCACATGGAAGCCCTGCGGCGCCTGTCGCTGCGTACGGGATTCCTGGCGCTGCCCCTCGCGGCCGCCGTGCTCGTCGCCGTCACGCTGGTCGGAAACCTCCTCGGCGCCGGGCTCGACTGGTTCGATCTGCACCAGGCGGGGCTCGCCTCGTTCGTCGCCGCGGGCCTCTTCGCCGCAGCGCTCTCGATCGTCTACTTCCTCGAACTTCCCGCCACGCAGACGCCACGCGCGCGTAGCCCGCTCGAAGGGCTGCGCAGGCCGCGCACCGGCAGCGGCGCCGACAAGGGCCGCACCGGCGCGATCCCGCTACTCGTCGCCGCCTGCGCCGCGATCGCCGGAGCCGTCGCCGCCGCCGTGGCCGTCGCCGTGCTGCACGCCAAGGACCTGGACGGCGGGCCCGTCACGTACGGCCTGATCGTTCTCGCGCTGACCGGCGGCACCGCCGTCGGCATCCGCACCGCGCCGTCCCTGCTGCCCACGCTCCCGCGCCGCCGGCTGCTCGCCCTCGCGATCGCCCTCACCGGCGTCGCGCTGCTCGCCGCGGGCCTCGTGCCCGACGTGACGACCGTGCTGCTGCTCCTGGTGCTCACCGGAGTGGCCGCGGGCATCGCCGCGCACACCGGGCACGCACTGCTCGACCAGGAGGTCGAGGACTACCGCAGGGCGCGCACGACGGAACACCTCCAGGCGGTCGTACGCCTCTTCGTCGCGGTCGGCGCGCTGGTGGCCCCCGTGGTCGCGGCGGCGATCGGCCCGCACCGCTTCGTCAACGGCAAGTTCGTGTTCGACCACGGAGGCGCCGCGTTCACGCTGATGCTGGTGGGCGCGCTGCTCCTGCCGGTGGCCGCACTGGTCCTCGCCAAGATCGACGACCGGCAGGGCGTGCCGCTGCGGCACGACCTGCGGGACGCGCTGCGCGGCGGCGACGACCCGAAGCAGGCGATCGCCTCCGCGGGCTTCTTCATCGCCCTGGAGGGCGGCGACGGCGCGGGCAAGTCGACGCAGGCCGAGGCGCTCGCCGAGTGGATCAGGGCCAAGGGCCACGAGGTCGTCGTGACGCGCGAGCCGGGCGCGACTCCGGTCGGCAAGCGGCTGCGGTCCATCCTGCTCGACGTGTCGTCCGCCGGTCTCTCGCACCGCGCCGAAGCACTCCTGTACGCCGCCGACCGCGCCGAGCACGTCGACACGGTCGTACGTCCGGCCCTCGAGCGGGGCGCGGTCGTCATCTCCGACCGGTACATCGACTCTTCCGTGGCGTACCAGGGCGCGGGGCGCGACCTGTCGTCGACCGAGATCGCCCGGATCTCCCGGTGGGCCACGGACGGTCTCGTGCCGCATCTGACGGTGCTGCTCGACGTGTCCCCGGAGGCCGCCCGCGAGCGGTTCACCGAGGCGCCCGACCGTCTTGAGTCGGAGCCCGCCGAGTTCCACACGCGCGTGCGGTCCGGTTTCCTCACGCTCGCCGCGGCCGACCCCGGTCGGTATCTGGTGGTCGACGCAGCCCAGGAGCCGGAGGCGGTCACGACCGTGGTCCGGCACCGGCTCGACCTGATGCTGCCGCTCTCCGAGGCCGAGGTGAAGGCGCAGGAGGAGGCCCGCAGGGCGGCCGAGGAAGAGGCCCGCCGCAAGGCCGAGGAAGAAGCGCGCCGCAAGGCCGAGGAGGAGCGGCTCGAGCGCGAGCGCCAGGAGCAGCTCGCCAAGCTCCGCGCCGAGGAGGAGGAGCGCAAGCGCCGTGAGCTGGAGGAGGCGCAGCGCCGCGAGGCCGAGCGCCAGGCCGAGGAGGCCAGGCAGCGCGCCGAGGAGGCCAAGCGCCGGGCCGAGGAGGAGCAGGCACGCCTGCTCGCCGAGGAGAAGGTGCGGGCGGCCGAGGAGGAGCGGCGCCGCCGCGAGGCGGAGGAAGAGGCGCGGCTGCGGGCCGAGGCCGAGGCGCGGCGCGTCGAGAAGCAGCGCAAGGCCGAGGAGGCGCTGCTGCGGGCCGAGGAGGCGCGGCGTCTTGCCGCGGCTTCGGCGGCTGCCGCGGCGGCGGCTTCGACCGCTACGTCGGCGGCCGCGTCGACTCCGGCGCCCAAGCCGACTCCGAAGCGGGATCCGAAGCAGGCCCCGAAGCAGGGGGCGAAGCCGGCGGCGGCTCCGTCCGATTCGCCTGCGGACGCGGTGCCGGACAACGAGACGACCGTGCCCACGCCCGTCGTGAATCCCGACGCGCTGCGGCCCGGCGCGGCTCCGGCTCGGCCGACTCCGGCTCAGTCTTCCGCCGCCGACGAGACCGCGGTGCTCCCGCAGGTACGGGACGCGTCGGGCTCGGAGGAGACCGAGGTCATCCCGCAGCCTCCCGTGCCGGGAGCCGCCGACGAGACGGCCGTCCTGCCCGCCGTGCAGGAGGACAAGGTGCCGCCGGGGTACTTCCGCGACGAGCGGCCCGCCTCCTCGTCCGGCGGCGGCAACGACCGCACCCGTGAGCTGCCCCAGGTCGACGAGCAGGGGCAGCCGCGGCAGCGGCCGCGCTCGGACTGGGCGGAGGAGACTCCGCTGGACGATCTGCCCACGCTGGCGGACGAGTTGCTCGGCTCGCGGGACGAAGACGGCGCCGACGAGGACGGCCGGGGGCGGAACGGACGGAACGGGCGGGGCGGACGGAACGGGCGCTGACCCCGGTGGCGTGAGCGTGGCCCGCGTTGTCAGTGGCGTGCTCCACAATGAATTCGACAGCGTGACGAGCGACGCGGGTGCGCAGGGCGGAGGCGGTGACCGATGACCGTATGGGACGACCTGGTGGGCCAGGAGCGGGTGAGCGAGCAGCTCGGTGCCGCCGCCCGGGACGCCGACGCCCTGGTCACCGCCGTGGCCACGGGCGCCCCGCAGCCCGAGGCGTCGAAGATGACGCATGCCTGGCTGTTCACCGGACCGCCCGGCTCCGGCCGGGCGACCGCCGCCCGTGCCTTCGCCGCCGCGCTCCAGTGCACCAGCCCGGACCGCGCGCTCGGCGGCGCCCCCGGCTGCGGATTCTGCGACGGTTGCCACACGAGCCTGGTCGGCACGCACGCCGATGTCGAAGTGGTGCGTACGGACCTGCTGTCCATCGGCGTCAAGGAGACCCGTGAGCTGGTCAGGCGGGCGCAGATGTCTCCCGCGGGCGGGCGCTGGCAGGTCATCGTCCTGGAGGACGCCGACCGCCTCACCGAGGGCGCGGGCAACGTCCTCCTGAAAGCCGTGGAAGAGCCCGCCCCGCGCACCGTATGGCTGCTCTGCGCGCCCTCCCTCGAAGACGTGCTGCCCACGATCCGCTCCCGCTGCCGCCATCTGACGCTGCGTACGCCTCCGGTGGACGCCGTCGCGGACGTCCTCGTCCGCCGTGACGGCATCGAGCCGGACATCGCCGCTGCCGCCGCGCGCGCCACCCAGGGCCACATCGGCCGTGCCCGCCGCCTCGCGACCGACCCGAAGGCCCGCGAGCGCCGTGCCGCCGTGCTCAAGCTGCCCCTGCGCGTGGAGGACGTCGGCGGCTGTCTCCGGGCCGCGCAGGAGCTGATCGACACGGCGGGGGACGACGCGAAGCAGCTCGCCGAGGAGGTCGACGTCAAGGAGACGGACGACCTGAAGGCGGCGCTCGGCGCGGAGAAGGGCGGCCGGATGCCGCGCGGCACGGCGGGCGTCATGAAGGAGCTGGAGGACCGCCAGAAGCGCCGCAGGACCCGTACCCAGCGCGACAGTCTCGACCTCGCGCTCATCGAGCTCACCGGTGTCTACCGCGACGTGCTCACCCTCCAGCTGGGCTCGCGCGTGGCGCTTGCCAACACGGAGGTGCTCGACATGCTGGAGCGCCTGGCGCGCGGCACATCGCCCGAGTCGACGCTGCGCCGCATCGAGGCGATCGGCGCCTGCCGCACCGCGCTGGACCGCAATGTGGCGCCGCTGCTGGCGGTGGAGGCGATGACGATGGCGCTGCGAGCGGGCTAGGGGGCCGGGACCCGGGTCGTGGCCTCGCGGCCGCCCTCAGGGTTGACGCGGTCACCCATAAGTGCACTATGCGTCACTGATCCGATGCGTACCGTTAGTCTCGTTTGATGCGCATCAGAGGACTCCGCACCCCCGCGACCGCGTTCCTGGCCGCGTCCATGGCCGCCGGGCTGCTCGTCTCCGGCTGCTCGGCCGGGGGCTCGACGGCGGACGCGTCCATGGCGGCGCTGCCGCGCGCCACCCCCAAGGAGCTGTCCCCGTACTACGGACAGAAGCTGAACTGGCGCGAGTGCGGCGTCCCCGGCTTCGAGTGCTCCACGATGAAGGCGCCGCTGGACTACGAAAAGCCGGACGGCCCGGCCATCAAGCTCGCGGTCTCCCGGAAGAAGGCCACCGGGCCCGGCAAGCGCCTGGGCTCGCTCCTGGTCAACCCGGGCGGCCCCGGCGGCTCGGCGATCGGCTACCTCCAGACGTACGCGGCCCTCGGCTACCCCGAAGCGGTGCGCGCCCAGTACGACATGGTCGCGGTCGACCCGCGCGGCGTGGCCCGCAGCGAGCCCGTCACCTGCCTCGACGGCAAGCAGATGGACGCCTACACACAGACGGACGTCACGCCGGACGACAAGCGCGAGGTCACCGCCCTCTCGGACTCCTTCGAGAAGTTCGCGGCAGGCTGCGAGAAGCGCTCCGGCAAGGTGCTGCCGCATGTCTCCACGGTCGAGGCGGCCCGCGACATGGACGTCCTGCGCTCGGCACTCGGCGACAAGAAGCTGACCTACGTGGGCGCTTCGTACGGCACGTTCCTCGGGGCGACGTACGCCGGGCTCTACCCCGACCGCGTGGGCCGCCTCGTCCTGGACGGCGCGATGGACCCGTCGCTGCCGGCGCGCCGCATGAACCGCGACCAGACGGCGGGCTTCGAGACAGCGTTCCAGTCGTTCGCGAAGGATTGCGTGAGCAAGCCGGACTGCCCCCTGGGCACGCAGAGCGAGGAGGACGCGGGCAAGCGCCTCAAGTCGTTCTTCGGCGACCTGGACCGTACGCCGATCCCGGCCGGCGACTCCGACGGCCGCAAGCTCGGCGAGGCGCTCGCCACGACGGGCGTGATCGCCGCGATGTACGACGAGGCGGCCTGGCCCCAGCTGCGCACGGCGCTGACCGCCGCGATGAAGGACAAGGACGGCGCGGGCCTCCTCGCCCTCTCGGACAGCTACTACGAGCGTGAGGGCGACGGCTCGTACGCGAACCTCATGTTCGCCAACGCCGCCGTGAACTGCCTGGACCTGCCCCCGGCCTTCGAGTCGGCGGCCGACGCCAAGAAGTCGGTCCCGGACTTCGAGAAGGCCTCGCCGCTCTTCGGCGAGGGCCTGGCCTGGGCCTCGCTGAACTGCACGTACTGGCCGGTGAAGGCGACGGGGAAGCCGCACCGCATCACCGCGGACGGCGCGGCCCCCATCGTGGTGGTCGGCACGACGCGCGACCCGGCCACCCCCTACCGCTGGGCCGAGTCCCTGGCCGACCAGCTCTCCTCCGGCAAGCTGCTCACCTACGAGGGGGACGGCCACACGGCGTACGGGCGCGGCAGCGACTGCGTGGACTCGGCGATCAACGCGTACTTGCTGGAAGGCAAGGCCCCGGACGACGGAAAGCGCTGCTCACAGGGGTGACGCGGGCGCCGGAGGGCCGCAGACCGGGGGTGTACGGAGCACCCCCGGAAACTGTGTAGACTTGGCGTCGCTGCTGATCGCACCATAGGTGCGGGACGCGTGCCGCCTTAGCTCAGATGGCCAGAGCAACGCACTCGTAATGCGTAGGTCTCGGGTTCGAATCCCGAAGGCGGCTCTGCTGAAGCCCCAGGACTCACTCGCCGTGACCTGGGGCTTTTGCTTTGGCGGTTGAGGTCCCTCTGGGGTGGGTGAGGGGGGATGCGAGGATGCCGTGATGAGTGGAGATGCAGAGTCGTATGTTCGCTTCCAGTCGTCCACGCGTCATCAACGCGGCCATTTCACCGGGGTGTTCGGGCTGGTGAACGGGCTTGCCCGGGAGGGGAAGCTCACCGCCGAGCAGGAGCTGTTCCGGCGTACCAACAACGATTGGTACGACAACGCCTACCCGGACCCCTCGACCGTCGACCCCGCTGTCTACGACCACCAGGTCAACCCGTGCGCCGTGGCCTGGTTCAAGGTGACCGCCACTCATCTCATCGAGCGCGTGCCCGGGTATCTGGAGATTCTGGAGGCGCATGGCGTCGAGTGCCGGACCGTGCGGTCGTCGGATCCGGGGCGGGTTGTCTATGAAGATGAGTTTCAGGTGGTGGTCGTGCCGCACGAGGCCTAGGTGGGCTGCCGGGACTTATGAGGATCCTGTTAGGCCGCTATACGGATTCCGTCAGCGGTCGGCCGGGCCGCTTATGCTCAGCGCCATGTGCGCATTTGTCCTGGTCGCGGAGGACGACGAGAAGCAGGCCGAGCTGGTCCGCCGCTATCTGGAACACGAAGGCCACACGGTCGCCGTCGTCCACGACGGCCGCGCCGCACTCGACGAGGTGCGGCGCAGGCCGCCGGACCTGCTCGTGCTCGACGTGATGATGCCGCGGGTCGACGGGCTCGGCGTCACGCGCGTCCTGCGGGGCGGGAGCGAGGGCGAAGCCGGGATTCCGATTCTGATGCTCACCGCCCGGACGACCGAAGACGATCTGCTGCTCGGCCTTGATCTCGGAGCCGACGACTATTTGACCAAGCCGTACAGTCCGCGCGAGCTCATGGCCCGCGTCCGTACGCTGCTGCGGCGTGCCCGCGGCACGCATCATCCGGTCGTCGAGAGCGCCGACGCCGTGCCGCTCGTCTTGCGGGCGGGCGGGCTCGCCGTTGATCCGGTGCGGCACGAGGTGACCGTCGACGGGCGGCTCGTCGAGTGCACGCCGGGGGAGTTCGAGCTGCTCGCGGCCCTCGCCGCGGAGCCCGAGCGGGTGTTCACGCGGCCCCAGCTGCTTGATCGTATCCACGGGTCGTCGGGGTACATATCCGTGCGCACCGTCGACGTACACGTACTCAATCTGCGCAAGAAGATCGAAGAAGATCCGCGCAGGCCGCGCCATCTCGTGACGGTCTTCGGCGTCGGGTACAAGCTCACGGGTGCGGCGTTCGGCGCGGCCGTGGGGGCCGCCGCGGGGCCGGCCGCAGAGCCGGCCGTGGGAGCGGCGGCGCGGCGTGGCGCGTGACATACCGTTCCGCAAGAGCCTGCTGACCCGGCTGCTCGCCGTCTCCGTGCTCGTCTCCGTGGTCTCGATCGCCGCCACCGCCTGGCTCGCCGCGCAGACGACGTCCGGCGCGATCCGGCAGGAGCAGGGGCAGGTCCTCGCCGACGACGCGCGGGTCTACGACGAACTGCTCGGCCTCGCGGCGGCCTCGCCCGGCTGGCGGGACGCCCGCAAGACCGTGCGGGAGCTGGCCAAGCAGACCGGGCGGCGCATCGCCCTGACCACGCAGGACCGTGTCGTCATCGCCGACTCCCGCAGCGGGGCCGGCAAGGGCGCTGCCGGTGCCGAGCTGCCGTCCAAGGCATCGGCCGTCGTCGATCCGCTCGCCGTCGACGGGGCGCTGACCGCCGGAGGCGGGCGCACGGACGCGGAGAGCGGGGGACAGGACCGCATCGATCCGCGCGCGGTCGGGCCCTTCCGGCTGCCGGGCACGGAGCGGAAACAGCTGGCGAAGGTGGCCGCGAGCGTCGTGGCCTGCATGCACGACCTCGGGGTCTCCGCCCGCGCCGTCCAGGGAGCCAGCGGCCGGCCGCGCGTCGAGGCCCCCAACGACCCGTCCGAGATCCTCGACTCCAGCTGCCGCAATTACGAGCTCGACATGCCCACCCGTACGGAGAGCAAGGCGCTGCAACGGCTCAACGAGCTCACCAACGCCTGCCTGCGGCGCGGGGACGCGCCGCCCGTCAAGATCGGGCTCGACCTGACGTGGTGGCAGTCGGTGGGGGTGTTCGACCGCAGGTCCGGGCGCTACATCCCCACCGAGACGGGAAAGCCGGAGGCGGTGGCAGGCGGTCAGAGCGGCGCCGTTCCCGCGGTTCCCGGCGACTCCGCCAAGAGGCTGAAGCCCGCGCCCACCAGTACCCCGTCGGACACGCCCTCGGGCACGCCCGCGGACACGCCTTCGGCTACCCCCTCGGAATCCGAGGCCCCCGTCGAACCGTCCGGCGGCGTCATCCGCATCGGCAACGAGTACGACACCAAGACCGCCGCCTGCGTCGCAAGCGCACGGCGCGAGCAGCTCGGGGCGTACGTGTCCGCGCCCGCGCTCCTCTTTGTCACCAGCTCCGACGGTTCGCGCGCCGCGGCGGCCCGCGCGGACGAGAACCGGGGGTTCAGCCTCTCCGCGGCCAACACCACGCGGCTCGCGGGCTTCTCGGCGGGCATCCTCGCGGTGACGGTCGCCGTGACCGCCTTCGCCGCGACCCGGCTGACCAGGCCTCTGCGGGCGCTGACCGCCGCCACCCAGCGGATGAAGACGGGCGGGCCGACCGAGCCCGTCACGGCGCGCTCGGCGGGATCGGCGGGGGAGATCCGCCAGCTCGCCGACGCCTTCAACGACATGGCCGCACACCGCAAGGCCCTCGAGGAGCAGCGCCAGGCCATGGTGAGCGACGTCGCGCACGAACTGCGTACGCCGCTCTCCAATATCCGCGGCTGGCTCGAAGCGGCCGAGGACGGCGTGGTCGCCACCGATCCGGAGCTCGTCACCTCGCTCCTCGAAGAGGCGGTGTTGCTCCAGCACATCGTCAACGACCTCCAGGATCTCGCCGCCGCCGACGCCGGTACGCTGCGGCTGCACCGCGAGCCCGTGCACGCGTCCGACGTCGTGGACCAGGTCGCCGCGGCGCACCAGGCGGGGGCCGAGGCGGCGGGCGTACGGCTGAGCGCGACAACGCTCGGCGATCCCTGCTTCACCGCCGATCCGCTGCGGCTCCGGCAGGCCATCGGCAACCTCGTCTCCAACGCGATCCGGCACACCCCGCAGGGCGGCAGCGTCACGATCAGCTGCCGGGCCACGCTCGACGCCGTGGTGGTGGAGGTGGCCGACACCGGCAGCGGCATCACGGCCGCCGACCTGCCGCACGTCTTCGATCGCTTCTGGCGCGCGGACAAGTCCCGTACGCGGGCGACCGGCGGCAGCGGGCTCGGCCTCGCGATCGTCCGGCAGCTGGTGGAGGGGCACGGCGGGACGGTGACGGCGCGGAGCACGCCGGGGGAAGGGGCGGTGTTCACGGTGCGGGTGCCGTCGGGCGAGGGTGAGGGTGGGTAGGAGGGGTGAAACCGGTAGTGGGGCATGCCGGAGGGTTGAAAGGCGTCGCCCGCAGGTGTTACCGATGGGGTTGCCGTGGGATACCGCCGCGGTACGTCGCCGAGGGCAGGTCCAGGCAGGTCCAGGCAGGTCCAGGCAGGCCAAGGCAGGCCAGGCCCGCACGGAGCGGCTTCGTCGGCGTGAGCGAATGGTGGGCGATCGGTGAGCACCTGGTGCCGGAATCCGGAAGCGGGTGCATGTCGCCGGGGATCGTGTGCCGGTGTGTCCCGCGCGGTTGCGGCGGGCGGCGCGCGTACTAGGTGACCCGTACGCGAGGACCCCGATTCCGCGAGCACCCCAACTTCCCCACCCCGTAAGGAAGTTGAGGATGCTGCGCAGAAACTGAGCGGGCCCGGCCGCAACGGTGACACTCCCCCGAGTTACGCGCTTGGCGCGAGTACCGGCGGGGCCGGGCCCGATGTAGAGATCCCATCAGGGGCCGCCAACCGATCGCTAACATGTGGCCAACAGTTGGCGGGAGATGGCGTGGACGTGCGGTGCGACGGGTTGCGGTTCGGCCTCCTGGGTGCGCCTGCCGTGTACGACGCCGACGGCGAGCCGCAGCCCGTACAGAGCGCCAAAGGGCGCGCCCTGCTGGCCGCGCTGCTGCTCGAACCGGGCAGGGTGGTCTCCGTCGACGCCCTCAAGGACGCACTGTGGGGCGGCGCACCGCCCGCATCCGCGCACGCCTCGCTCCAGAACCACGTCACGCGCCTGCGCCGGCTCCTGGACGATCCGGAGCGGCTGCGGGCGATCCCTCCGGGGTATCGGCTGCGGGTGGCCGACGGCGAGCTGGACGTACGGGTCTTCGAGCAGCTGGTGACGCAGGCCAGGGCCGCGCACGCGGAACGTGACTGGCGGCTCTGCGCGGACTCCGCGTCCGCCGCGCTCGGCCTGTGGCGCGGCACTCCGCTGGGCGGGCTGCCCGCCGACGCCGCCGGGCACGCGCTCGTACCGCGCCTTGAGGAGGCGCGGCTGCTCGCCCTCGAGCTGCGCTACGACGCGGAGCTCGCGATCGGGGCCGGTGGCGGCGGGCTCGTGCCGGAGCTGGCGGAACTGGTCGCCGAGTATCCCTTGCGGGAGGCGTTCCACCGGCAGTTGATGCTGGTGCTGCACCGTACGGGCCGCCAGGCAGAGGCCCTGGCCGTCCACCGCGAGCTGCGCCGCAGGCTGGTGGAGGAGCTGGGCGTGGAGCCCGGCCCCGCGGTACGGGAAGCGCATCGCGAGGTGCTTCAGGAGCCTGCGGGGGCGGCGTTGGCGGGACCCGGCGCGGGGGTGGGCGAAGCTTCCGGCGGCGCAGGTCCGGACGACGCGAACCCGGCGGTCCGGGGGGTCCGGGAGGTCCGGGATGTCCGGGAGGCCCTGGCGGTCCGGGAGACCCCGGCGGCCCGGGATGCCTCGGAGGTCCAGGATGCCCCGGCGGCCCGCACGCCCGATCACCCCGACGCCCCCGCCCCGGCAGACGCAGCCCCGGCCGAACCCACGACCGCCCCCGCACCCACCCCCACCCCCACATCCCCCTCCACCACCCGCCCCGCACAACTCCCCCCGTCCCCGCCCCACTTCACCGGCCGCGAAGACGTCATGCGCTCCCTGGCCCGGCTGCTGACCAGAGCGGAGCAGAACGACAGCGGTGTCGTACCGCCCGTCGCCGTGCTGTCCGGAATGGCCGGTGTGGGCAAGAGCGCGCTGGCCCTGCATGTGGCGCACCGCCTGCGGGAGCACTTCCCCGACGGGCAGCTGTACGTCAATCTGCGCGGGGCCACGCCGGGAATGGCGCCCCTCACCTCCGACCAGGCCCTCGCCGCCCTGCTCCGGGATCTCGGGGTCGAGTCGAGCCACAGCCCCGGCCATCCGGATGCCGCAGCCGCCTTGCTGCGCTCGCTGCTCGCGCCAACGCGGACCCTGCTCGTACTGGACGACGCGGCCACCGCGGCGCAGGTGCGCCCGCTGCTGCCCGGGGGACCCGGCTGTGCGGTCATCGTCACCAGCCGCTCTCCGCTCACCGCGCTCGACGGCGCGGGACGTTTCCCGCTGGAGCCGCTCTCGGAGGGGGACAGCATCGCCCTGCTGCGCGCCGTGTCCGGGCGTTCGGGGCTCGACGCGGGGCACCCCCTGGTCGAGCTCGCGGGGCGGCTGCCGCTCGCCCTGCGGATCATCGCGGCCCGCCTCGCCGCCCGCCGCGCTCTCACCCCTGACGCCCTCGCCGAGCTCCTCACCGTAAGCGGCGGGCGGCTGCATCACCTGGAGCACGACGACCTCAGCGTGCGGCGCTCGCTCGCCGTGGCCCTGGACGCGCTGCGCACATCGGAGCGCGAGTCCGACCGGGACGCCGCCGCGGCCCTCGCCGCGATCGGCGCGCTTGACCTCCCGGCGTACGGAGTCCCGCTCGTGGCCCGCCTCCTCGGGGTGGAGGAGTGGCGCGCGGGGGCCGCGCTCGACCGGCTCGTCGACGTCGCGCTGCTGGACGAGACGGCCTACGGCCGCTATGCCCCGCACGACCTCGTACGCGACTTCGCACGCGAGGCCGCCCACCAGGACGAGGCGGGCGCGGCGTACGTCGTGGATTCGGCGCTCCACTGGTACGCGGAGTCGGCGCGGCAGACCGTGGTGGCGATCATGCCCGCGGGCCTGGACCTCGACGACCGGATGATGGGCGTCGACGACCGGCTGCGGCCCCGGCACACCGCCGACGGCTCCCCGGTCCCCGCCGCGGCGCCGATGTCCTCCGACGACGCCTTCGCCTGGGGCGACACGGAACTCACCAACGTCATCGCTCTCGCCGACCGCCACGGCCGCGAATCCGTCCTGCTGCCCGTCCTCGTCCGCTGCTTCTTCTCCTACCTCAAGCGCCGTGGCCGGCTCGCCGAGGCCGACCTGCTCAACCGGCTCGCGGTGACCGCGGCCCGCCACTGGAGCGACACCGCGGCCGAGGCGCAGGCCCTCACCGACCTCGCGGGCCTCAACTACGTGTCGGGGCGCAGCAGCACCGCGCTCGCCCTGATCGACGAGGCCCTGGACCTGTGGCGCGAACTCGACCTCATGTCGTTCGTCCACCGCGCCGTACTCAACCGCAGCCTCCTCCTCGAAGCCCTAGGCCGCTACGAGGAGTCCATTGAGGCCCTGCGGCAGAGCCTGGAGCTGGCCAAGGCCCTGGGCGATCCGCTGAGCGAGGCGTTCGCGCTCAGCCACCTCGGCAGCATCTACGAGCACAGCGACGCGCACACCGCGCTCGACTACCACGAGCGCAGCCTGGCGCTCGGCGAGGCCCTCGGCCACGCCGGCGTCCGGCAGGAAGCCCACTGCGACATCGGCTGCGTCTACCTCCTCCTCGGCCGGCCCGACGTGGCGCTCACGCACTTCGAGGAGAGCCTGCGCATCCACGGCGTGGCCGAGGACTGGCACAACGAGTCCAAGGTGCGCCTCGGCATGGTCCGCGCACTGCGCGAGGTGTCGCGGCCGGGCGACGCGGCGCGCGAGTGCGCGGACCTCCTCGAGCGTGCGGAGCAGCGGGCCGACGCCCACATGGCGGGCCTGGCCCGCCACCAGCTCGGGCTCCTCCTGCACGCGCAGGGGCGCGCCGAAGAGGCGTACGAGCAGTGGCGGTCGGCGCTGGCGGCGCTGGACGGCACGGACAGCAGCGAGGTGGTCGGCGAGCTGAAGGGCTTGCTGGCGGGCTGAATCCACCGACGGCTGTACGGAGGAACAAATCCACCAACGGCTGTACGGAGGGCTGAACCGGTGTCGCCGCGGGGCTACTTCGCGTCCGCGTAGCACTCCACGACGGCGACGGTGAACGGAAAACGCACCGGCGTCTCGCCGAACGTGATGCGCCCCGCCAGGTCACCGGCGGCGCGGATGGCCGCAGCGACCGTCTCGGCCTCCTCCTGCGGGCAGTGCACGATGACTTCGTCGTGCTGGAAGAAGACGAGTTCGGCGCGGAGCCCGGCCGCGGCCATGGACTGGCGCAGGGCGGCCAGCATCAGCAGGGCCCAGTCGGCCGCGCTGCCCTGGACGACGAAGTTACGGGTGAAGCGGCCGCGGGCGCGGGTGTTGGTGGAGGCATAGCCCGGAGTGAACTCGCCGTCCCTGGAGGGGAGATCGGCCGGGTCCTCCTGCGGGATGCCCGCCTCGTCGAAATCCTCCGCCCCGGCCGCCGGGGGGCTCGTCCGGCCCAGCCAGGTCCGTACGAGCCGGCCTTCCTCGCCTGCCTTCGCGGCGTCGTCGACATACGCGACGGCGGCCGGGAATCTGCGGCGCAGTGCCGCCAGGTTCTTCAGGCCGTCGCCCGACGTCTGGCCGTACACCGCGCCGAGCAGGGCGATCTTGGCGTGGTCGCGGTCGCCGGAGAACGCGCGGTCCGAGAGGCGGGTGTACAGATCCTCGTGGCTCCCGGCGACCTCCATCAGGCCGCGGTCGCGAGAGATCGCGGCGAGGACCCGCGGCTCCATCTGATCGGCGTCGGCGACCACGAGCCGCCAGCCGGGGTCGGCGACCACCGCACGGCGAATGATCTTGGGGATCTGGAGCGCGCCGCCGCCGTTCGTCGTCCAGCGGCCGCTGACGGTGCCGCCCGGCGTGTACTCGGGACGGAAGCGGCCCTCGCGCACCCAGTCCTGGAGCCAGCTCCAGCCGTGCGCCGTCCAGATGCGATACAGCTTCTTGTACTCGATGAGGGGGCGGACGGCCGGGTGGTCGATCTCCGCCAGCTCCCACCGCCGGGTGGACTTGACCCGGATTCCGGCCTGCGCGAACGCCTTGATGACGTCGCTGGGCAGATCGGGGCGGACGCGGCGGCCGAAGGCGGCGGAGATCTCGTCGGCGAGCTCGGCGAGGCGGCGGGGCTCGGTCGCGCCCGCGTTCCTGCCGCCGCCCGCATACCGCTCGCCCAGGAGCTCGGTGAGCAGGGCGTGGTGGACGTCCGCGCGCCAGGGCAGGCCCGCCACGTTCATCTCGGCGGCCACCAGCATCCCCGCCGACTCGGCCGCCGTGAGCAACCGCATCCTGCCGGGGTGCTCGGCGGCGCCGTGTCTTCGCTGCTGGGCGGCATACACCTCCAGGAGCGCGTCGAAGGGGAGGGACGTCACGGGGGAGGGCTCGAAGAGGGAGTCCTGGGCGCCGGGGGCCGCGGCTCTGGGGGGAGGGTCGTCCGGCACGGGGGCGTTGTGCAGCCGGGCCCAGGCTGCCGCGGCCGAGCGGGGTTCGCCGAGGCGGCCCTCGTGACCGAGGAGGAGGAGCTCGGCGTCCTCGATGTCGTAGCACCTGTTCACCCGGACGCCCGCGGTGAGCAGTGCGGGGTAGATCTCG